>CAIYQA010000313.1 GCA_903928175.1 uncultured Spartobacteria bacterium
CATTCCTATTTTTTTGCTGGTGCTTGCGTGCCGTGCCGTCAAGGCACTAGAGGCATCTGCAAGGGCGCAACATGATGCCGTAGTTGCATTGCGTTCCATCGCCAACAGTCAATCCAACAAGGAAAACAAATAATCGTGAGCGCCGAAGCCACCACTCCCAAACCCGTCGAACTCGTCAACGTCCAGATTGACGGCGTCTGGCATCAATTTCCCAAAGGCACCCGCGTGATCGAGGCGTGCGCCCAGGCGGGCAAATTCATCCCGCGCTACTGCTACCACCCGAAGCTCACCTCGCCCGGCAACTGCCGCATGTGCATGGTGGAACTCGGCATGCCCAAGATGACCCCGGATCGCAAACCGGAACTCGGACCCGACGGCAAGCCGCTCCACAACTGGATTCCCCGCCCGCAAATCTCCTGCGCACAGGACGTCAGCGAAGGTCTCGGCGTGCGCACGGATTCGCCGATGGTGCAGGATGCGCGCAAAGGCGTGCTCGAATTCCTGCTCATCAACCACCCGCTCGACTGCCCGATCTGCGATCAGGCCGGCGAATGCAGGCTTCAGGAATTTTCTTACGATTACGGCCAGGCCAAGACGCGCTTTCTCGACGAGAAAGTCAAGAAGCCCAAGCGCGTCGAGATTGGCCCGCGTGTCACGCTTGATGACGAGCGCTGCATCCTCTGCACGCGCTGCATCCGGTTCATGCGCGAAGTCGCCAAGGACGACTGTATCGGCATCGTCGATCGCGGCAGCTACAGCGCAATCTCGTGCCATCCCGGCAAGAAGCTCGACAGCAATTACTCGCTCAACACCGTCGATCTTTGCCCTGTCGGCGCGCTCACTTCCACCGATTTCCGTTTCAAGATGCGCACCTGGTTTTTGAAAGAAACCAAGAGCATCTGCACGAGTTGTGCGACCGGCTGCAATACCGTCATCGGCGCACGCGAAAACATCGTCTATCGCCAGACGCCGCGCGAGAACGCCGACGTGAACCAGAATTGGATGTGCGACTACGGGCGCCTTCATTTCCATTACCTCCACAGCCCCGATCGGCTTCTGAGCCCTGTGGCGCGCGGCCATGAGCAGCCGGATTGGAAAGACGCGATTGCAAGCGCCGCCGCCGGGTTGAAAGCCGTTGCGCCCGAGCAAATCGCGATCATCGCCTCCGGAAAAATGACCAACGAGGAATTATACCTCGCGGCCCAACTCGCCAAGGCGCTCGGCGTGACCCGCCATGACATCGTCCCGCATACCGACGCGGGCGACGACATCCTTCTCAGTGCCGACCGCAACCCAAACACCGCGGGCGCGATACTCCTTGGGATAAGCGCGAGCACGCCCGGCGCGGATCTGTCCGCCATTGTGGAGGGCGTCCGCAACGGCACCATAAAAGCCCTCGTGGTTCTCGGCGAAGATGCGACGCAAGCGGGATTGACTGCGGCGGATTTGGAAAAGCTGACCGTACTCGTCGCGACGGCCCTCCTCCCCAATGCAACCACCGCCGCCGCAACCCACCTGCTGCCGAGTGCCGGCTTCGCCGAAAAGCGCGGCTCGATGATCAACAAGAACAGACGTCTCCAGCGCCTCAACCGGGCGATCCAGCCTCCGGGGCTTGCGCGCGACGATTGGGAAATCCTCGCCGCACTCACCGAGGCCGTCACGGAGACGAACCTTGGATTCACCGCCATCGAAGACGTCGTCAAAGCCATGGCCACCGCCACACCCGCTCTTGCCGGACTGAGCCTGAGCAAAATCGGCGACCTCGGCGTGCAACTGGAACCCGCCACCGCAAAATGAAACAATCAGGAAACCAGGAAGCCCGGAAAAGAGGAATCAGGAACTCGGGAACTCAGGTAATGAAGCTTGAGACCACTGGTTGCTTTTTAGGCTCTTCACCTTTCCTGATTTCCTGATTTCCTGATTTTTTAATGAACGCGATTCTCGAATTCTTACACAGCGACCTCTTTTTCATGATCTGGACCACGCTCGCCAAGTCGGCGGGCCTGCTCGGTGTCGTGCTTGGGATGGTCTCCTACACCGTTTACGCCGAGCGCCGCGTCAGTTCGCTGATGCAGGACCGGCTCGGCCCCAACCGCACCGGGTTCCCCTTGAGCCTGCTCGGGTTTGGCATCAAAGACTGGTCGCCCATCCTCGGCGGCCTTGGCCAGCCCATCGCCGATGCCGTGAAGCTGCTTCTCAAAGAGGATTTCACCCCGGCGTATGTGAAGAAATTTTATTACTGGATCGCCCCGGCGCTCGGCATCGCCGCCGCCATCATCTCGCTGGCCGTGATCCCGTTTGGAAGCAGCATCGCGGGCGTCCCGATGGTCATCGCGAATATCGGCATTGGCCCGCTCTTCATCTTCGCCATTTCATCACTGGGCGTTTACGGCATCGTGCTCGCGGGCTGGTCGGCCAACTCCAAATACCCGTTCCTCGGCGCGATCCGCTCCACCTCGCAGTTGATCTCCTACGAACTGGCGCTGGGCCTTTCGGTCGTGCCGCTCTTTTTGATCATCGGCAAGCTCAACCTCGTCGAGATCGTCCACTACCAAGTCCAAAACGGATGGATGCTCCTGCCAGGCATCACCGCAGGGAAGCTCCCCACGCTCTCGCAAATCGTTTGCTGGATTCCCATCCTCATCTCCTTCCTCGTTTTCACCATCGCGATGTTTGCAGAGACCAACCGCCTCCCGTTCGACCTCCCCGAGGCTGAAACGGAGCTGGTTGGCGGCTATCATACTGAATATTCGTCGATGAAATTCGCCCTCTTCTTCCTGGGCGAATACACGGCGATGATCACCGGTTCCTCGCTGATCATCACCCTATTCCTGGGTGCCTGGCATTTCCCCGGCATCCCGGACGGCAGCATGGCGGGATGGCCCGGGGTGCTTTGGGGACTGGTCAACATCGGCGTCTTTTTCACCAAGGTGTTCGCCTTCCTGATCTTCTTCATTTTCATCCGGTGGACGCTCCCGCGCTTTCGCTACGATCAGCTCATGAAACTGGGCTGGATCTGGCTTTTTGAAATCGCCCTTGTGAACATCTTCCTCACCGCTCTCATCGTTGCCTTCGTGCACTAACGCCATGGCCTACCAAGTTCCACGTCCCAAACTGAATTTCGCGGAAAAGATTTACCTGCCCAGCGTCATCGCGGGCTTGAAGATCACGCTCGGCCATCTCTGGCGAATGCTCCGCGGCAAGACCCACGTCTGCATGCAATATCCCGAGGAGAAATGGGATTCCCATCTTCCCCCCCACTACCGCGGAGCGCCCACGCTCGTTTCCGACGAGTTCGGCCGCACCCGCTGCGTTGCCTGCCAGCTTTGCGAATTCATCTGCCCGCCGCGCGCCATCCGCATCAAGCCCGGCGAAATCCCGACAAAGGACAAATTCGCGAAAGTCGAAAAATTTCCCGAGCAGTTCCAGATCGACATGATCCGCTGCATCTACTGCGGTTTGTGTGAAGAGGTTTGCCCGGAGCAAGCGATCTTCCTGAAAAAAGAATACGCCATCACCGGCACCAGCCGCGCGGCAATGATGCACCAAAAAGAAAAGCTCATTGAGATGGGCGGCATCCAACCCGGCGTAGTCAACAAATGGAACGAGAAAAAATGATGAAGGCAATCTCACACAGAGACACAGAGGCACAGGCAATGAACTGCCTGCCCTTCCGTATTTCTGTGTCTCCGTGTCTCTGTGTGAAATTTTAATTTAATTGTCCCCATGTCACCCATTCTCTTCTGGATCTTCACTGCGCTGATGCTCGGCTTCGGTGCCGCGACCTTGATCAACCGCAACCCCGTCGCAAGCGCGCTCAGCCTTGTCGTCTCGCTCCTCGGACTCTCGGCCCTGTTCTTCAGCCTGGACGCCTACTTCATCGGCGTGATCCAAATTCTCGTTTACGCGGGCGCGGTGATGGTGCTCTTTTTGTTCATCATCATGTTGCTCGACCTCAAGGCCGAGCAACGCCGCCAACTCAGCCTGCCGGTTCTGCTCGGCGGCGCGGCAGTGACCGCACTCTTCGTCACCCAAATCGTCCTCGTCGTCCGCTCTTTTCATGCGGGCAATCAATCATTCCCTCCCCTGGCGTCGAAATTCGACGACGCCTCCAATATCGGCAACATGCTTTTCAGCCACTACAACCTGCCCTTCCAAGTCATCGGCGTGCTGATCCTCGTCGCGAGCATCGGCGTGGTGGTCCTGAGCAAACGCGAACTCAACTAGTTATGGTCACCCTCAACGATTATCTGCTGGTCAGCGGCCTTCTCTTCGCCCTTGGTTTTGCGGGCGTGCTGCTGCGGCGCAACATCCTCATCATCTTCATGGCGCTGGAGTTGATGCTCAATGCCGCGAATCTTTCGCTGGTGGCCTTCGCCCGGTTCAACGGCACGAACGGGCTGCCCAATTACAATGGCCAGATGCTCGTGTTTTTCATCATCACCGTCGCCGCGGCGGAAGTGGCGGTCGGCCTGGCGATCATCGTCGCGCTCTACCGCGCGCGGCAAACGACCAATGTGGAAGACCTCAACAGTTTGAAATTCTAATGCATATGAATTTCTACATGTACCTTGTCCAATACGTTAGCTCATCCCACAGTATGATACAGATTGTTGGCGGTTTTATCGTTCAGGTTTTTTTTGCACTGGCGGTGCTTTCAGATGCCTGCAAGATTCAAGATCAGGGGAAAAAGATGGTTTTTGTTAGTGGTAAAATATGGGCGTTCGGAACGCTTTGCGGCGGTGTTTTTATTGTTCTAGCTTACTGGATCATTCACCACTCAACTCTGCGCTCTGCCTCAGATTCCATTCTTTCCAAGTCCGATGAAGAAAACGCCTCAGCGCACACAATTTCTAAACCAGATTCCACTCCCTCGTATTAACATTCGATTTCGGCTTTCCAATTAGCAATTTCCCATGCCATTACCCTGGATCATCCTCTTCACTCCGCTCCTGAGCGCGGTGCTCATCATCCTCCTCACCCAACGGTGGCGAAACTTGAGCGCGCTGATTTCCATCGCAGCCGTGCTTGTTTCCCTGGCCGCCAGTGTCGTCCTGTTCCGCACGTTGCCCGACTCCTCCACGACATTCCAACTTCCGTGGCTCGATTTCCGCAGCCTCGGCTTCGACTTCCAAATCCCCATCGGCATCACCATCGACGGCTTGAGCAAGGCAATGCTGCTGGTTGTCACCGGCATCGGCGCGTTGATCCACATCTATTCGTGGGGCTACATGGCCGACGACGAGGGCAAATCGCGCTACTTTGCCGGGCTCTCGCTTTTCATGTTCTCGATGCTCGGCATCGTCTTTGCCAACAATTTCCTGATGATGTTCATCTTCTGGGAATTGGTGGGCGTCAGTTCCTATATCCTCATCGGCCATTGGTTTCACAAGCCCGCGCCGCCTGCCGCCGCCAACAAAGCGTTCATCTGCAACCGCATCGGCGATTTCGGGTTCATGCTCGGCATCCTGCTCGTTTGGACGGCGGCCAAATCGGTCGATTTCGCGACAATCCAAACGGCGTGGCCCACGCTCGTTGCGCATCCCGCGTTTGCGCCCTTCGCCACAGCCGCCGCGCTCTGCATCTTTTGCGGCACCGTCGGCAAATCGGCGCAATTCCCGCTCCACGTCTGGTTGCCGGACGCGATGGAAGGCCCGACGCCCGTCTCCGCCTTGATCCATGCTGCCACGATGGTCGCCGCCGGTGTTTACATGCTCGCGCGGGTTTATTTCGTGGTGGGAGCCTCGCCCGATGCGCTGCAAGTGATTGCGTGGATCGGCACCATCACCGCCGTGCTCGCCGCTTTGATGGCGACGCAACAGAACGACATCAAGCGCGTGCTGGCCTACTCCACCCTTTCGCAGTTGGGCTACATGGTCATGGCCATCGGCGTCGCCTCGCCCAATGGCGCGATGTTCCACCTCTTCACCCACGCCTTCTTCAAGGCGCTGCTCTTCCTTGGCGCAGGCGCAGTCATCTACGCCTGCCACCACGAACAGGATATCTGGCGCATGGGCGGCCTCTGGAAAAAGCAACCGATCACGCTGCTCACCTTCGCTGCGGGCACGCTCGCGCTGATGGGCGTGTATGGCTTCAGCGGGTTCTACAGCAAGGACTCGATCCTCATCGCCGCGAGCGAACACCACCCGGCGATCTTCTATTGCGGGCTCCTCTCGGCGTTCCTCACGGCCTTTTACATGACGCGGCTCTTTGTCGTCGTCTTCTTTGGCAAAGCGCGCACCGAACACGCCGCCCACGCGCATGAGGCCCCGGCCGTGATGTGGATTCCGCTTGTGCTGTTGGCGATTCCCGCAGTCGCAGCAGGGTATCACAACGTCATCAGCAATTTCCTACCTACGCCGGTGCACGAGCATTCGCTGGTTCCCTGCATCGCAAGCTGCGTGGGACTCGCGGGCATCGTGCTCGGCTTCGTCCTCTACCGCGGCAGGGAGAAAGACCCGATCTATATCCCGCTGCTGGCCAACAAATTTTACTTCGACGAAATCTACGCCCTCATCGTCTGGAACACCCAGGATCTCCTTGCGCGCGTGAGCGCTTTTGTGGACCGCTGGGTGCTCGACACCGCCCTTGTGCGCGGCCTCGCCAGCGGCACCTGGGGCGCCGGGTTTATCCTGCGCTTCGCCCAGTATGGCAACTTGCAAGGTTACGCGTTGCTGTTCGGAGCCGGGGTCGTCGCTCTCTTCTACTTCATCCTTTTCTTTAAATAGCCGTGCTCAATCTCCTCATCGCCATCCCCATTGTTGCCGCGATCGCCATTCTTCTCGGCCTCTGCGCCAAAAAGACTGCGCTCTTCGCGACTGCGCTCAACCTGCTGCTCACGCTTGCCCTGGTGTTCCAATACAACCAGCAACCCGGCGCGGCCCAATACCAATTCACCTCCAGTCTGCTGCTTGCACCGAGCTGGAAACTGGCTTTCGCGCTCGGCGTGGACGGTTTGTCCCTGCTCATGCTGCTCTTGACGGCCATTGTGGGGTTTGCCGCTGTGTGGGTGGCGCCGCATCCGGATAAACTGGAGCGGTACCCGAATCTCTTCTACGCCTGTTTGCTCTTCATCATCGCCGGAGCGACAGGTGCGTTTGCCTCGCTGGATCTCTTCTTCTTTTACGCCTTCCACGAACTGGCGCTCATCCCCACATTCCTCTTGATCGGCATCTGGGGTTCGGGCGACCGGATTACCGCCGCATGGAAAATCACCATCTACCTCGCGCTCGGCAGCTTTGTGTTGCTGATCGGCCTGCTGGCGCTCTATTTCAGCATCCCCGGCGCAGACCGCACCCTGAACATCCCCGTTCTTCAAGCGCTGGCAATGCACGGCGGCATCCCGCAGACCCCGTGGATTTACCTCACGCTGCTCATTGGATTTGGCATCCTCATCTCGCTCTTCCCGTTCCACACCTGGGCACCCCAAGCCTACGCCTCGGCTCCGGCTCCCGCCGCGATGCTGCACGCGGGCGTGCTCAAAAAATTCGGCCTTTACGGACTGCTCCGCGTGGCGCTTCCGCTCATGCCCGGCGCGGCCCAGCATTGGACCAACCTGCTCCTTTTCCTGCTCGCGGGAAACATCCTCTACGTGGGGCTCGTCACCATTGCCCAGAAGCGCCTCGATACGATGTTGGGCTACTCCAGCGTCATGCACATGGGCTACATCTTTTTGGGCATTGCCGCATTTAATCCGCTGGGTTTAAGCGGCGCGTCCTTGCTCATGTTCGCGCACGGCCTCTCGATCGCAGCGCTCTTTGCCATCACCGGAGCCGTCCGCCAGCGCACCGGCAGCCTGGAATTTTCCAAGCTCGGCGGACTCGCGAAACCGATGCCGTTTCTCGGCTTCACCTTCGGCCTCGCCGCCTTTGCTTCCATCGGGTTGCCGGGCTTCGCCAACTTCGCCGCCGAACTCCCGATCTTCTTCGGCGCGTTCAGCCATGCAGGCAAGAGCCTCGCGTTTTCCAACTTCCAAATCACAACCATCATCGCCCTTTGGGGCGTCGTGATTTCCGCCGTCTACATGCTGCGTGGCTACCGGGCTGCTTTCCTCGGCGAAACCGACAAACGCTGGAACGGTCTCGCCGATCTGTGTGCTTGCGCCCAGCCCGCGATCATCCTTCTGCTTGCCGTTCTGCTGATCGCCGGATTCCGTCCCCAACCTTTTGTTCACCTTGTCACGCCCACCATCAAGGCAGTCCTAGCCGTCCCCGCCAAATGAATTTTCTGCATCCACTCGCCCTCGATCTTGCCGTCCTCGCTCTTGGACTCGTGCTGCTTCTCCTGGAAGCCTTCAACGATAAAGAAGAAAAGTCGTTCCTGGGCTGGATCGGCATCACCGGCATCGCCGTCGTCTTCGTCCTCTCCTTTTTTGTGGGGCCGCAGCAGTTCGCCACCGGGGAACTCGCACAATTCTACAAGGCCGACGCCCTGGCGCTCTTCTTCAAGCGCCTCGCGCTGGGAACCACCCTCCTGGTCCTCATCATGGCGCTGGAGTTTCGCCCCATCCTCAGCCGGTATCTTCCCGCCATCGGCAAAAATGCGGGTCTCGGTGAGTTCTTTGCGTTGCCGATCTTCACCTGCCTGGGCTTGATGTGGATGGCCTCTGCAGCCGATTTCGTGATGATCTTCGTCTCGCTGGAACTCGTCACCATCTCCTTCTACGTGCTGGTCAGCTACATGCGACGCAGCGGCGCTTCGCTGGAAGCGGGCGTGAAATACTTGATTCTTGGCGCGCTCTCCACCGGTTTTTTTGTTTACGGAATCACGTGGATTTTCGGCATCACCGGCCAGACGAACCTTGCCGAAGTGGGCAAAGCATTGCTCAAACTGCCGCTCTCCAGCGAAACCCCCGTGTTCTTTGGGATGACGCTTCTCTTTGTCGGGCTCGGATTCAAAATCGCCGCCGCGCCGTTCCAACTCTGGGTGCCGGACGTGTACCAAGGCGCGCCCACGCCGATCACCGCCCTGCTTTCGGTTGGCTCAAAGGCAGCCGGGTTCATTGTCCTCATCCGGGTGCTTGAGCCGTTTTTGAATGCCCCTGCAACCGCAGATCGCATGCTCTACGTGCTCACCGCACTGGCCGTTCTCAGCTTGATCTACGGCAATCTGGCCGCCATGCCGCAGCTCAATTTAAAGCGCCTGCTCGCCTATTCCAGCATCGCGCACGCGGGCTATCTGCTCGTGGCGCTCGCAAGCTGGAAAACCGGCCACGCACCGGTCACCGTCTCCTTCTACCTTGCCGGTTACTTCTTGATGACCCTGCTCGCGTTCCTCGTCCTGATCGTGGTCAACAAAGCCACGGGCGGCGACAGCATCGCTCATTTCAACGGGCTCGGCCAGCGCGCGCCGTTCCTCGCCTTCGCAATGCTGGTGGCCATGCTCTCGCTGGCAGGCGTGCCGTTCACCGCCGGGTTCCTTGGTAAATTTTTTGTCTTCGCGGACGCCATCCAAACCGGCCAGTGGCTGCTCGTGGGAGTCGGTCTCGTGACCGTCGCCGCCGGATTCTACTACTACCTCAAAGTCGTTCGAGCGATGTATTGGAATGTCGCCAAGAACACCGACCCGATCACGATCAGCGGCTTGACCCAAGCCACCATCGGCGTCTTGATCGCGCTGATCTTCCTGCTGGGCGTCTGGCCGCAGCCGATCTTGCAGATGCTGAAGTAGCCACCCCTACAACCGCACGCGCCCACTCAAGGCGCGGCTCAGCGTTAGTTCGTCGGCGTGCTCCAGCCCACCCCCGGCGGGGAGTCCTTGGGCAATGCGGGTCACCTGCACAGGAAATTCCCGCAGCAGCCCAGCAATATAGTTTGCCGTGGCCTCACCTTCCACGTCCGAACTCAGCGCAAGGATCACCTCGGCAGGCTGCTCGTTGCGAACCCGCTGGAGCAACGCATCAATCCGCAAATCCTCCGGGCTCACATGATCGAGCGGTGAAATCCGCCCGCCGAGCGCATGGTATAATCCCTTGAATGCACCGGTCCGCTCCAACGGCAAAATATCGGTGGCCTGTTCGACCACGCAGATCACATTGGATGTGCGCCCCTCCTCCGCGCAAATCTCACACAGCGGGCCGGTGGCAAAAAACCCGCACCGGGGACAGGGCCGGACGCTTTCAGTGACGCCGGTGATGGCGGAGGCGATCTCTCCCGGCCGTGCATTGCGCGCCCCCACCATCCAAAGGGCGATGCGTTCGGCGGAACGCGGCCCAATCCCGGGCATCCGTTTGAGCTGCGCAACCAATTCGCGGAGAGAGACAGGGTATTCGACGCGTTTCATCAGGAAAGTGTCGCTTATTCTTGCGCAGGAACAACGTCAATTCCGCACGAGATTGCCGACTCGAATATCCCGACGATCATCGGGCCGGAGAGAACAGTAGCTTTGCAATCCGGCTCCACGCCCCAGCGTTCAAGGCATTCACGACGAAATTCCTCAAATCGTTGTTCCAGTGCGTGGGCGGCCTCGTTCGCACGTTCGGCATGGGCAGGGTCGGCCCCCAATGCGCCGAAAAACGCACAGGGTTTCGCGGTCCCTGCCACGACTCCGCCCGATTCCATGAGCCGGTTTGCAGCGACATCACAAAAAGCATTGTTAAGCGCCACAAAATCGGGCGCAGCCAGCTTTGCCGCGAGTTCCTCAAGGTTGGAAATCTGACACTCCACCCTGCTTGCCCCCCGTTTTTCTGCTGCAAAGGGAAAAGGCGCCTCGGAGACGAGAAATTTTTGCAAAGTTGCATGCGAAACGCGGCCTTTGAGCATCCCCTCGATACTCCGCCTCCGCTGGCCCGCTTTGCTCTGGCTGTAGGCCAGGCCGCACAAAGTGGCAAGCAATCCGGAAATCAGGACAGGGTACGGCAACCAGGAGACCCCCGCAAGCTGGAGCAGCCAAAAAAGAACAGCAACCTCCACCAGGGCTATCGCAGCAACCACGATCTTCAGTATTACAGAATAAATACGAACAATTGCCCAAAGCAACCCGAGCCCAAACAGAACCGCTACGAGCCCATGGAGTAGCAACCCCACAATTCCCGCAGATGTACCGAGAACAGTCGCCACGTGTGCAGCCATTGCAGAGGTTGGAGTGAGCACGGCCATTCTCTGTTCGCGTTACGGCGCGGCGGGTTCTTTCAGCTTCGCCTCGCAGGAAACAAGCTCCACACGCAACCTTCCCTGGCGTTTGAGCTTCGCCTTGAGATCGGAAATTTGCCGGGCCGCCGCCAGTTTCTTTTCCGGAGTATCCGCGGCATCAATCTGCGACTTCAACTCTTGGTAAAGCGAGTAATCCTCCCGATAAGCTTGTGCCATCGGCCTGAGCTCGTTGAACCAAGCCCAGTTGCCTGTCGGTTTTTCGGCGAGGAATTTTTGGAAAAAAGCGGATGCCGAGTCAAACCGCGCGGCCTCCCATTCTTTTAGACCGATAATGAAAAATCCAATCGGCTCAAAACCGTCAGACGACCAACGCTTCATTTGTTGATCCGCTTTCCCCTCGGGAAAAAGGCTCAGCACCTTCAAAAACCGCCGCATTTTTTCTTCCTCCGTCCGATCATCGGATTGGTAAGCCTTGTTTTCGATCAGCTTCGCAAGAATTGCATCGCCTTGGTCCAACTGTCCCGCCGCCAGCTGCGCGATGCACGCGTGAAGCGGAATCCATACCTTGGACGCATCCGGCAGATTCGGGCGACCGTCCAACGTGTGCAGCGTTTTAAGCGCTTCGTCGGCATTCCCGGCAACCATTTGTTTGCGGGCATGAACGAGGGTTTGCTCCACCGTCATGAGAGAATGCTCCATCTGCTGGCGCGCGAGATCTTCCCCGCTGGTACGGCGGCTGATGATGCTGTCCTTGTAATGCCAGAGGAGCAATCCCATGAGCACCGTGAAGGCGATCATCGCCATCATGATATAGCCAAAAGCGCTCTGCTGTTTTTCGTCCTCCACCACCACACGCGCCTTTGGGGGGCGCGATTTTCCGGCGTTCCCCAGCAGTTGCGCGCGAGCATATTCCAAATGCTCGATCAGCTCATCATACGACTGGTAACGATCCGCAGGGTTCTTCGCCAGGGTGCGGTTGATGACGTATGCCGTGGGGCTCGAGGCATCGGGCGCAAACGCCTGCAAGCTCACCGCCTGGCTCTTGAGATGTTTGAGCGCAACCAGTGAAGCATTCGCAGCCTCGAATGGTGGCCGCCCCGCGAGCGCGTGAAACAAGGTGCCGCCCAGGCTGTAAATATCGCTTCGGAAATCCTCGGGTTCGTGGTTCAGCTTTTCGGGTGCCACATAATACGGGGTCCCCCAAACTTCAGCTTCCCCTTCCCTCGCCTTTTCAAGCGGCAATGCCAAGCCAAAGTCCACGATCTTGGCCGTATGCGCGTCGGCAAACAAAATATTGCCCGGCTTCACGTCGCGGTGGATCAACCCCGCACGATAAGCCGCGCGCAATCCCTGCGCCACTTGCAGACCGATTTCCAATACCTGCACCTCGGCAATCCGCCCCTGGAGGGTCATCAAATCATCCAGGGAACCTTTGTCCACCAACTCCATCGCAATGTAATAAACCCCCTGGTCGCAACCGAACGAAAAAACTTTGACCACAAATGGATGGGCCACCGACGCGGTGATTTGCGCTTCGGTTTCGAGTTTTGCAACGTAATCCGCATCGGCGCTGTATTCTTTGCGCAGCAACTTGAGGGCAACCACGCGGTTCAGATTCACGTCGCGCGCTTTATACACCGTGCCCATGCCGCCCGCGGCGACATATTCGAGCAATTCAAAATGGTCAAACTGCGTGCGCACGCGCATCAACTCGTCACACGTCGGGCACTGCACCTCCGTAAACGGCTCCACTGCGGAAACATCGAGCAATGTCCCGCAACGCGGACAATGGTGAACGAATTGAGGTTCTGCTTCGGTGGACATGTCGGTTCGGAAGGGGGAGAATTAGAGTTGAGCCGTGTATTTTGGCTGATTATCTTACGGTTCGCAACTCTCACTTGCAGTCCAACCACCCACCATGCCGGAATATCCCGTTCCTTCTGAATCTGCCGGCCTGCGCCTGGACCATTTCCTCGCCGCCAAGCTCCCCCATCTTTCACGTTCGCGGCTCCAGGCGCTCATCAAAGAAGGGCACATTTGCGTCGGGGGGGAACCGGCCAAACCGGGAGAAAAGCTTCGCCCCGGCAAGCTCGTGACCGTCCACGAACCGGAAGCCGCGCCCCTCACCGGCACCGACCCGGAAGCCATTCCGCTGGAAATCCTTTACGAAGATGACGACCTGCTGGTGCTCAACAAAGCCGCGGGAATGGTGGTGCACCCCGCTGCGGGCAACCCCAGCGGCACGCTCGTCAACGCCCTGCTGCACCATTGCACCTCCCTTTCCGGCATCGGCGGCGAACAGCGCCCCGGCATCGTCCACCGGCTGGACAAGGAAACCAGCGGCTGCCTGGTCGTCGCCAAAAATGACCTGGCGCACCAAGGGCTCTCAAAACAGTTTGCCGGGCGCACTTTATTGAAAGTCTATCTCGCGCTCGCCGCCGGGCATCTCACGAAAAAAACCGGCGTTATTGAAACAGAAATCGCGCGCCACCCCGTTCACCGCAAAAAAATGGCCGTCGTGGAAAAGGGAAGAGGCCGCGCGTCCACCACCGACTACCGCGTTTTGCGCGAACTGCCCGGGGCAAGCCTTGTCGAATGCACTCTGCACACCGGGCGCACCCACCAAATCCGCGTCCACCTTAAACACTTGGGCCATCCGCTGTTGGGGGATGCGCTTTATGGCCGCCGCGGCAGTTACGAGCGCCAGATGCTCCACGCCTGGAAACTCGGCTTCACTCACCCGCGCACCGGCAAATGGATGGAATTTCAGTCCCCCATCCCGCAGGATTTTGTGGATGCCGGAGCCCTGCCTGGGGAATAGATTTGAATTCGGCAATTCGGAAGCCATGAATAGAAGCACTCCCATGAATCCCTTTGACCAGGCCACCGCTCTTGTCCACGATGCCCTCAACGGATTGCGCGAAAACGCCGCTCCGCTTTCCCGCGCGTCCCGGGCCTCATTGGAGCGCCTGCTTGCCGCCAAAGCCGCCCCTGCGCCCATCCAGGCAGCAGCCGCGATCCCCGTTTCCTCCGGTTCCAAAGCCGAACAACTCGAGCAATTGCGCCAACACCTTCTCCCGTGCGCAAAGTGCCCCCAACTCGTCGGCAGCCGCTCGCACGTCGTGTTTGGAGTGGGCAATCCCGAAGCCGAACTGATGTTTGTGGGCGAAGCCCCCGGCGAGGATGAAGATTTGCAGGGCGAACCGTTCGTCGGCAAGGCGGGGCAGCTTCTCACAAAAATCATTGAGGCAATGGGTTTTGCGCGCAGCGACGTTTACATCGCCAATGTCCTCAAATGCCGCCCCGACATGCCCCCCGGCGCAAGCGGAAACCGCAAACCGCGTCCCGACGAAATGGCCACCTGCCTGCCCCACCTCATCCGGCAGATCGAGATCATCCAGCCCAAATGCCTCGTTGCCCTCGGAGCCACCGCCATGGAAGGGCTGCTCGGCCAGCCGGTGGTCATGCGCGACGTCCGGGGCCGCTGGCATTCATTCAAAGAGATCCCGCTGATGGCCACCTACCATCCGGCCTACCTGCTGCGCAACCAATCGCTGTCCGAAAAACGGAAAGTCTGGGAAGACATGCTGCAGGTTCTGGAAAAATTGGAGCGTCCGATTTCTGCCAAACAGCGCGGATTCTTTTTGTCGAAATAAGTTCCGCAAATTCCGGAGCGCTCCGCCCGGCGACAGAACAAAACGATCTACCCCCGGCTCAGGAACCCCGCATAAGTCTTCGGCGTGCGGCTCTCCAGCGCCCGCGCCGTCAGCTCTTTGATTTGCCGCCATACGGCTTGATGCTGCACGTCGGGCGGGTGGATGCCGATCCGCAGCAGCGGGCATTCTTCAAGGCGGCGGAAAAGATGTGCGTTCCAAAAGCGGCTCATCAGGCGGCGCAACGCGCTGCGGGTGCTCCAGACAAGCGATTGAGAGGTGTAGTGAATGCCCGTGTGATAATCGAAAACGCTGCCGAGTCGCGTGGTGTAGCCGATTCCCAGCCGCTGCAACGCCCGGTCGGCTCCCTCACTCAGCAACCAGGCGGGAGCCACAAAACCTTTCGGATCGAGCCCAATGTTTCGGAATTCCTGCCGCGCCTGGCTCACAATACGCAGCGCGTCCGCACCCGAAATATCATAAAATTCCCCCTCGCCCGCCGTATAATACCTGGTGGCCATCTTCTGTCGGAAACTCTCCCCCGCTTTTTGATCCCGCCGATGGTAGTAGCCATGGATCACCACTTCGTGGCCTGCTCCAGAACATTCGCGCAGCCAGGCGCAAAACTCCGGGTCGTCCACGAAATTTCCCTTATGGTGGTGATCCGGGATCACCAGCAACGAGACCCGAGGCACGCCGAGTTCTGCGATCTGTTTCAAAATGCGCTCGGTAATATCTCGTGTGATCGGCGAAACGTCGTGGATGGAAACGACCAGACTGCGCGCTTTTGGCTTGGGGGCGGGAGCGCTTGCCTCCCCGGCTTTTTCCAGCTCCGGCAACGACAGCGGAGCCAGCGGGATTTCCTTTTCGGGCGGAGGCGGCGAGAGGGTATTGCTATAGGTGAAGAGATCGGGTTCGTCCATTTTTGAAATCGGCGGAAAGTTCGCTGAGTTTACGGCGGTATCGTGCAATGAAAACCCCCAGAGCGGCCAGACTTAATACCGCGCATGCCTGCGAAAACCGCTCGCCTTGGCGGGTGTAAAAGGTCTGGGGAGCGGCGGGAGGGATCATGATGGTATCCGCGAGCACGCCCTCCGAAAAAGGATTCCCCTCCGGGCGGAAGGCATTGACAATACGCCCCAGCGGATCAATGAACGCCGTCACGCCCGTGTTGGCGGCGCGCACCAGCGGCCGCCGGTTTTCCACAGCCCGGAACACGGCATTGGCGAGGTGTTGCTCCGAGCCCTGGCTGTGCAGAAACCAGCCGTCATTGGTCACATTGACGAGCAGTTGCGCGCCGCGCTGGACAAACCGCCGCGTGAGGTCGCCCAAGGTGTCTTCAAAACAAATGAGAGCCGCGATGTTGAGCGAAGGGTGCTCGGTTTTCAACACGGTGCATTCCGTTCCGGGAGTGAAATCACCGGGCACCAGATCGCCGATGACCCATTCAAACGGCGGGAACGAACGTCGAAAGGGAATATATTCGCCAAAGGGAACAAGGTGGATCTTGCGATAGGTTTGCGGCATCAAATCGCGTCCCGCAAAAAGCGCGGCGATATTGTAATCGTGCTGAGCTTGGTCGGAATCGAGCGTTCCCAGCAGAAAATTGGTGTTGCCGCGCTGCGCGAAGCGGCTCACGTAATCAAACATCTCCTGGCTCTCAAACAACGACCCCGGCGTGGCTGCTTCGGGCCAAAGCAACAGTTGCGGGCGCGTTGCCAGCGCGATTTGTGTCAGCCGACTGTAGCATTGCTTGATATGCTGCGCCGAGGCGCGATCGAACTTCTGCTCCTGCGGAATATTCGCCTGCACCGCCGCCACTCGCAAGGGAGTCGAGCCGCCCAAGCCCGGGGCAAAAAGCGCGCGCACCCCAAATGCAAAAACGGCGGCAATCAAGGCCATATTGGCGCTGAAATCCCAATGCGGGCGGATACGCCGCAATCGCGCCTCGTTACAAAACCGGCGCACGGTGAGCACTGCGGTGAGATTGGTGAATGCCACCAAAAACGACAATCCCCCCACACCGGTCCATTCCGTGATCTGGATCAATGCGAGATTCCCGTGCAATGCCACACCCAGACCATTCCACCCAAAACTGAGAGATCCCAGGCCGCGCATCCACTCCAGCGCCACCCACAGGACAGCGCCCAGCAGCGCCAGTCGCAGGTTTGCGCCGGAACGGGTGAAATCGCCCGCGTCGCTCCGGGCTGCGCACAGAAACGCCGCCCAGGCCGACGGGTAAAGCGCCAAATAGAACGCGAGCAAAAACCACCCCAGGCCGGTCACAGTCGTGAGCCAGGAAAACACGCCCCAAAAGAAAACCAACCCCGTACCATAGCCCAACTGCGCCGCGCGGAGGATGCCCCCTCCCCCAAACCAGACCGCAGCGATGAGCGGTGTGAGCGCAACCCAACAAAGCCAGCCTCCCTCCCATCCCGGAAAGCAGGGGAAACAAAGGGTGAGCAGCAAACCACTCAAAACAGCGGCCAACCAGGGCCATAGGTGAAGGCGTTTCATGGGTCTATTCTACACGCGCCGTTGACGCTTGGCGGGCTCCGGTTCCGGATCGATTGCTGCACGTAAATCCTTGGCATAGCCGCTGTTTACAGAAAACGCCACCTTCTCGATATCCTCCACGCGGTCCAGGTCGGGGGTGGAGGAAACGTAGCCCAGCGCAATCAAAGTTTTGAGGCACTCCGAGAGATCGGCATCGTTCATCCGCTCGATCCGCCCCTTCAAATCGCGCCCCAGCATCGGCGCACTGGAAAACCCGAGCGCCCGGATAATACTGATTTCACCGCCATCGAGATTGATTTTGCTCATGAGAAAAAACCGCTTCCATTGTATGCGTCAAGTTGTGCCCCGGTGCAAGGCGGGTGTTGCCTTACCCCCGGGTTTCGAAACATCTGTGTAAAATTTGGGATTTATTCATTTTTGACATTGAACCCGGCACTCCCCCTGTTTATCCCTATTTTCATGGATTCTGAACCGAGTAAATTATGGAGATTGGCCCTGGTGATATCGCTTTCGGCGCTCGCCGCAGTTTCCTATTATCAATTTGAGCCTGTGCGGGAATGGGTGGACGCCAAATGCCCATGGATCAAAGAGCAATTGGCCAAGCGCGGGATCGAATTTGCAACGACTCCGGAATCTGCGCCAGTCCCATCTCCGTCTGAGGCAAAACCAGGGACCGCAGCCCAGCCCATGGCGGCCAATCCGCGTCCGCCCCAGCCCGCCCAACCCGCCCAACCCGCCCAGCTCTCCCAACCCTCCCAGCCGGTTCAAACGATGAACCTCGCCCAGATCGCGGCCAACCCTGCCGTGTGGCCCAAGGTGGTCCGAATCAAAAAAGCCACCGAATTTCCCGCAGTGCGCAACGATCAAAAGATCGGCAAGGTAACCCTGCCCGTCGGCACAGAAGTGCAGTTAATCTCGATCAACTCCAACCAAGTCGGCGTAGCCTACAGTCTCGATGGCAAAAGACCCAACGCAGGCGGCACATGGATGTTAGTCACAGACACCGATCTCATCGAGCGAGTCCGCACCTCCCGCTAACCAGCTAAAAAGCAGCAAAGAGGCGCAAAATAAAGGCAAAGCTTTGCTTTCTGGAGAGGTCCCCGAAAGGATGAGCCTCCCCCGGTTATTTGCATCGCACAACTCTCTGTTTTTTGCGCTTTTTGCGCCTTTTTGCGGCAAATCCCGTCCGGCCTAAATCGCGATCTCCACCCGGCGTTGCCCGGCGACCGAATCCGCCACCGCCTGCACCACTCGCATGTACGCCACCCCCTCTTCAAAAGTGGGGTGCGGCCGCGGACCCGCCGGGGTTTTCACCGCCGCGATGAAATCCTTTTCCACCGTCCACCCCCGCTCCATCCCGGTCGGAATTTCCAGCGTCTGCGCCGCGCGATCCCCCACGCGCCCGGCGGTGATCGTGTCGGCGTTGAAATCATACATCAGCGTACCGCAATCGCCATAAATCTCCAATCGATCCGCAGGCGCAAACGCCGCCACTCCGCTGAACTCCAACACCCCCTCCGCGCCATTCTCAAATTCGGCCAGCACCGTCACCAAATCCGGCACCCGCACGGAATAGTGATCCCGCATCCGATGAACGGTTTTCGCGCGCGCGGTCACTGCGCGGATCGGCCCCAACCAGCGCTGGAGCACCTCCACGTAAATCCCCAGCGTGAGCGTGTTCACGCCGCCCAATTCGATCCGCTGCCGCCAATGCGCCGGCGCACTGGCATCGAGATACACCGGCGAAAAACTCTGGAGCCGCACCTGGTGTGGGCGCCCGATGATCTGATCCTTCAACAAACTGCGCATAAAGGCATCCCCGCGCATCCCATGCGGCGGCGGGCAGAGCATGGCCACAAGATTGGGGCGTTTGCGCGCGGCAGCCTGCATTTCACGCGCCTCCGCGAGATTCATCGCCATGCGCGCCTGGCAAAACACGTGGCGACCCGCCTCCAGGGCCGAAATGGAAACCGGCGCATGCATATAGGGCGGGGTGCCGATCCAAACCACGTCGATCTCGCGCAAAGAGACCAGTTCGGCCCAGTTCTTGAGCGGCGTAGCGTGCGGGAGATGCTCGCGGCAGAACCGTTCGCTGCTGGCATAGGTTGAATTGGAAACCGCCACGATCTCCACGTCCGGCATCGCCAATAACGCGGGCAGATGCCGTTGCAAAACAATCCCCCCGGCCCCGACGATCCCGATGCGAAGTTTGGAGTGGTGCATAAAAGGGATTGTGAGCAAGCGAACCCACCCCGGTCAAAAGGTTAATGCGGCGGGCCCGTGCGTTCAGGGAAAGTCCCAAGAGAGATTTTCGCGCGCTTGCGCTTGCCATTCGCGGCGGGAGAGCCTAACAATAAACATTCGTCGCATTGCGTAATGCGGAACGAGTCGCAAAGCGACTTCTCCGCCCCAAGCTTCAGCGGCAAACAAGCGCACTCGTAGCTCAACTGGATAGAGCGTTGGCCTCCGAAGCCAAAGGTTGTGGGTTCGACCCCCGCCGGGTGCACGTCTCTCACCCGCTTCTCAGCAGGGTGGATCGGCCGCTCCGCGGGCGATTTTCCAAAGCACATCGAGCGCAGCGAGCCGATTTTATGGGAGCCGAAGGGCGATGACGCCAGCATTGGGGTCTACATCAAAGTTTGGGGACTGAATTGGGGTTAAGCATTGGAGGCTCTTTTCACTCCGGTTGTTCCGCGAGCCATTCTTCATAAGCGCGCTTGGGAAGGGAGAAAACCGCCACCACCATTTGATCGGCGGTTTTTTCCCGGGCAAGGTAGAGAGCGAAGCCGGTGGGCATTTGCACGACTTCGCTCACGTCGCCGGGCTTCTGAAGCTGCGCGCGCAGGGTATTCTGTAATGTGCCGGGGAGGTCTTCAAAATAATATTTCCGCATTCCATCGCGCACCGGCGCGCGCCGGGTCAGCACCCAGGCGATTTCGTCCATGTAGGCGGCTGAGACTGCGCCGGTATCTTTAACCTGCGCAGACAGGGCATCCGCGGCGCTGTCGTCGGGTTGAGTGCCGAGCAACTGCAATCGGAGCGCGTCCAATGCCTGACGTTGCGGCGCCTGGATTTTGTCGTCGCCGTCGAAGCATTTGTGCAGAAGCCGTTCCACCACAAGCGGCCGCGCCATGCTGCGGGCAAAACGTTCGGGGTCGTTGCCAAGGGCGCGCTGGATTTCCGCGAAGGTCTGCGGAGCAAGCGCGGCCTGGAGCCGCTGGACCTCCGCCTTGATCAAGGCAGAGGTGACTTCCAATCCATAGACCCGCTTGAGCACAGCTTCTTTGTGCGCGTCTGCCTGGACCAGTTGTTGGGCTTGCGCCCCAGGCACGGCTTCCTCCAAAAACAATTTACTTCCAGCGCGGCGCGCGTCATAAACGCGCTCAATGGCCGCGCGATCAGCCGCGAGAGTGGAAAGATCCGGGGCAGATCGAGCCTGCGCCCCCAGCGGGGAAAGGCACAGCAAAAGGACGATTGAGGGGAGTAGCAGAAGAGTTTTCATCATGTTCCTCACTACTCCTTTCGGATGGAATTTCTTTTCGAGCCTGTCGGGACTGCCCGGCCCCACCCCAAAAAGGGGGCCTCGACGGGCCGAGATGGCAACACCCGCCTTTATCACGGCACTTGCCGGCGAAGCGTAGAGCGCAGGACTACTCTAATCGAAGATTTTGGGGGTAAACCTTCGCCGCGATCAGTTCCCGCACGGCTTGGGCTGCGAGCGCACGATCCTCTTTGTAGGTCATTCCGAACCATTGCTCGGGAGTTTTCAACACCTTGCAGCGCCCTCCTCCCGTGGTGATGAGCGCGTTGACGGCGCTTGGGATGTAGAACTCGGATTTCAGATCCGCTCCCTGGCAGGCGAGAAACGCGCGAAACTCCTTTTCCAAATGGCGATGGATGCCCGGGTCGAATCCCCACAGGTTCATGGAAGTGATCGAATCCGCGGCGATGGCCTGCCAGTTTCCCCCGGCATCGAGCGTACGCGCGCCGCCTGCGCCGTCGGGCTCGATCTGGGTGTGCTCGGTCACGTCCGCCAGATTTCCTTGCGCGTCGGTGCGGCAAATCCCCCGCGAGACCGTGCCGTGGAGGGAAAGCGTTTTGGCCAGTTCAAAGCCGACCATGCAGCAGTCGCCCGGGGTTTGCGCGAGCAGGGCGTCGTGCAGGATTTGGAACGAGGTGGGGCCGTAGAAGTCGTCGGCGTTGATGACGCCAAAGGGGGTATCGAGTTGATGGCGGGCGGCCCAGATGGCATGGGCGGTGCCCCACGGTTTTTGCCGCCCGGCGGGAAGCGCGAAGCCTTCCGGCAAATCCTCGAGTTTCTGGTAAGCAAAAACGATGTCGTCCCGCTCGCCCAGCGTTTGCTGGAAATGTGCGCGCAGGAGCGGCTCAATTTCCGGCCGGGTCAGGACGACGATTTTGCCGAACCCCGCGCGGAAGGCGTCGTAAATGGAATAATCGATGATGATTTCACCCTCGGGACCAATCGGATCGATCTGCTTAAAGCCTCCGTAACGGCTGCCCATGCCGGCAGCAAGGATGAGAAGAGTCGGTTGAATCATAGGTAAATGGAACGCATCGAACAGCGGAGGAGGGTTGCGGCTGGCAGGCAAGAAATCAAGTCGCTTTTCAAGAACCCAGGGTGGGGCAAAAATCCCCACGGATGGCCGGCATCCCGCAGGGCTTCGGGACGACGCTTTGCCGCAAAATGGCAGGCCCACCCCCCTCGCCTTTCGGCAACTCGCGGCACCGGGGTTTCCCCTATTCCAGGAAACCTGTAAGATTTTCCCTCCTGTGCTGCCTTACGGTTTCGTGAATTAATGTTGTCAGGCGCTCAAGAATCCAGTAATTCACTCTCCTTGCTTTATGAAGAGAATCTTTGTTTTCTCGTTGCTTTCCTGCACGTTCCTCGTCGCCTGCGCTCCCCAAAAGAGGCAGCCGGCTTATGTAGCTCCCTTCGGTTACCCGAGCGAGACGCTTGTTGCGCCGGGCACGGCAACAGTCCCCCCCGCCGAGGGCATTCCGGGCACTGTTGTTGAGCCTGTGCCCACCCCGCCTCCAACCGCTCCGACTCCCGCCCCCACCCCGTTGCAGCGCAAGCGGACGGCGGCTTATGGAATCCCGGAACCGGGCAAACCCGGTTTCATGCGCAGCCCGAACAATCCCTCCGGAGGGTTGATCGACTATCGCGGCATGCCTCCGGGCACCGAGGTGAAGGATTTTTATAGCCCCGGCAAGACGATTCTGGTTCCTTAATCCCTCGTACCAAGCGGAAGTTTTTTTGACAAGCCGCCCTCGTTCCAGGGCGGCTTGTTGTGTCTCAAGAGCCTCATGAAATTCAACCATATCGCCATTCTCGGCCCCGGTCTGCTGGGCGGCTCGCTTGCGCTGGCCCTTCGGGAGCGTGCGCCGCAATGCCGCGTCTCGCTCTGGGCCCGGCGCGAGGCGGCGGTGGAGGAGGCGCGCGCGGCAGGTGTTTGCAGTTTGGCTTCCACCGATCTCGCCCAAGTGGTTGAAGGGGCCGATATGGTCGTTTTGTGTGTGCCGATCGGCGCAATGCCGGGGCTGGCGCAGCAAATGGCTCCACTGCTCGGGCCGGACGTGATTGTCACCGATGTCGGCAGCGTCAAGACCCCGGTGGTCGAGGCGCTGGCTCCGCTGCTCAAACGCTTTGTGGGAAGCCATCCCATGGCCGGTTCCGAGCAAACCGGCCTGGCCGCTGCCCGGTCCGACCTTTTCGAGGGAACCGTCTCCCTGGTCACGCCGCATCCCGCCGCCGATCCCGCAGCGCTGGAAGCGGTGGCCGCTCTCTGGCGGCTGGTCGGGTGCAGCTTGCGCACGCTTTCTCCCCAGGAACACGACGCCGCCATCGGGTTGGTGAGCCACCTTCCCCACCTGATCGCTGCGGCGTTGGTGGATGTGGTTTGCGCGCAAAACCCCGGCGCGATGGATTTCTGCGGAAACGGCCTGCGCGACACGACACGCATCGCTTCGGGACCGCCCGAGATGTGGACGGAAATCGTGGCCACCAATCACGCCGTATTGGGCAACCAACTCCAAGCGTTCATCGCGCGGTTGCAGGAAGTGGCCCGGGACCTCGCGGGGGGCGACGATTCCAAACTGAAAGCCTTTCTCACCAACGCCAAGATCCAGCGGGATCGGCACATCAAACCAAGAATCTGACCATGGAAAGCTGGAAAATTGAACAAGGGCCCGTCCTTCGGGCGGAAATCACCGTGCCAGGGGATAAGAGCATCTCCCATCGCGCGGTCATCCTGGCCGGGCTCTCCAACGGCACGTGCAAAATCACCGGGTTTTTACCCAGTGAGGACTGCCTTTCGACCATGCAAGCCATGTGCGCATTGGGGGTGGAGATCGAGCGCCCCGCGCCCACGACCTTGATCGTGCATGGGCGTTCCCGGCAATTGACCGCGCCCGCCGGGGACATCGACTGCGGCAACTCCGGCACCACCATGCGCTTGCTCTCGGGAGTGCTCGCGGCGCAGCCGTTCCGCACCCGCCTCGTAGGCGACGCCTCGCTTTCCCGCCGCCCCATGAAGCGCGTGATCGACCCGCTCACCCAGATGGGGGCGAGTTTGCAGGCGGAAGGCCCCAAAAACGCCCCGCCTTTGGTGATTCAAGGCGGCACGCTCTCCCCGCTCCACTACCATTCCCCTGTCGCCAGCGCGCAGGTCAAAAGCGCGGTGCTTCTGGCGGGACTTTTCACCCACGGCCGCACGTCCGTTACCGAGCCGAGCCAGAGCCGCAATCACACCGAACGGATGCTGGAATGGTTTTTGGTCGGGCCGCACATTGACGGTTTGACCGTCTCCGTGGCGGGTGAGAAGACGCCCGAGTCGCGCGATTTTCATGTTCCGGGAGATATTTCCAGCGCCGCTTTCTGGCTCGTGGCCGCCGCCGCACAGCCGGGCAGCCATTTGCTGGTGACCGATGTCGGGTTAAACGAAACCCGCACAGGCGTCCTCGCCGTGCTCGTTCGCATGGGAGCGCACGTGCGCGAGATCATCGAGGTCGAGGAAGGCGAACCGTGGGGTGCGGTGGAAATCCAGGGCGGCAAGCTCAAGGGAACCGTCATCCGGGGGAAAGAAATCCCCAACGTCATTGACGAACTGCCGATCCTCGCCGTGGCCGGTGCACTCGCCCATGGGACCACCGTCATCGCCGATGCCGCCGAACTGCGCGTCAAGGAAACCGATCGGCTGGCCGCCATCGCCACCAACCTGCGCGCGATGGGCGTCAACGTGACCGAAACCGAGGACGGTCTCGAAATTTTCGGCGGCACCCCGCTCAAGGGAGCGCGCCTCTCCAGCTTTGGCGACCACCGTATTGCGATGGCATTTGCCATTGCGGGGCTCTTCACCGAAGGAGAAACGATCATCGATGACGTGGAATGCGTCGCCACCTCCTACCCCGGTTTTTACGAAACGCTCCAACGGCTCGTCACAGAACGCAATCAAGAGATTCCGGTGGTTGCTTCCCTCCCCTCCCGCGAAAACTGAAAATGGAAACGCCCCATCGCATCATCGCCATCGACGGTCCCGCCGCTTCCGGCAAAAGCACCGTGGCGCGCTTGCTCGCAAAACGGCTCGGCTTTGTCTATATCAACACCGGCGCGATGTACCGCGCCGTGACCTGGCTGGCGTTGCGTCACGGCGTGGACACGTCCGATGCGCAAGCCGTCAGTGCGCTGCTGGACTCCACCCCGATGGAGTTTGACGTCGCCGGGGGCGAAGGCACCATCCGCATGGAAGGGATCGACCCGACGCCGCATCTCAATGACCCGGACGTTGCGGCCCATGTCCCTGC
Organism: uncultured Spartobacteria bacterium; assembly: GCA_903928175.1. Taxonomy (GTDB): domain Bacteria; phylum Verrucomicrobiota; class Verrucomicrobiia; order Chthoniobacterales; family Chthoniobacteraceae; genus UBA695. The sequence goes on from CAIYQA010000313.1 coordinate 25,085, forward strand.
CATTGCCGCCCTTCCCAAAGTCCGCGAACTGCTCGTGGCCCGGCAACGGGAGTATGCACGCCATGCGGACCTCGTAATGGAAGGACGCGATATCGGCACCGTTGTTTTTCCCGAAACCCCGTTCAAGGCCTATATTGACGCTTCGGAGGAAGTCCGTGCCAAACGCCGTTCCGACCAGGGACTCCGGGACGATCTCGCCGCGCGCGACAAAAAGGATTCCACACGAGCCGCCGCCCCGCTCAAAGTCGCCGAGGGGGCGCAGGTGATCGACAGCACCTGCCTCACCGCCGAAGGCGTGGTGGAAGAAGTGATGCGGCGGCTGGGGTTATAGAACCCGGCGATTTCTTCTTCCGGTTTCCGTGCTTTTTCTCCAAAATTGAGTCGTTCAAATGAACCCGATTTATCAGCTTGGCCATAGCATTTTCAAATTTTTCGGCAGCACCTTTTTTTCATTCCGGGTGGTCCACCCGGAGCGGATGATTGAGGAAGGCCCCGCCATCCTGGCGATGAATCACCAGAGTTATCTGGACCCGCCCATGGCAGGCATCACCTGCGAGCGCGAGCTGTACACGCTGGCGCGAGACACCCTTTTCAAAGGCCCCCTGGCCAAAATCCTTCCCCTGATCAACGTCGTTCCGATTGATCCCAAAGGGGGCGATTCTTCAGCCCTCAAGCTGAGCGTGCGCATCCTGAAGCAAGGCTACGCCACGCTCATTTTCCCCGAGGGGACGCGGTCGCCCGACGGCAATCTGCAACCGGCGCAGCCCGGGGTCGGGTTCATCATCGCCAAAACGCTTGCCCCTGTGGTGCCGATGCGCATTTTTGGATCATGCGAAGCCCTGCCCAAGAACGGCAAGGAGTTTCACGCCACACCGATCACGATCGCTTTGGGCGAGCCGCTCCATTTCACCAAGGCCGATCTCGAAGGAGGCCGCGAAGTTTACCAGAGCCTCGCAGACCGGGTGATGGCGGCGATTGCGGCCATTGAATACGAGGAATGACGGAGCGGGAACGCCTATCTGCGCTGGATCCTGAGCTGGCGCACCAGGCTTACATAAAGGGCAAAAAGCGATCCGAACGCGAAGCCCAGCATCACCAGCGTGTTCACGGTTAATACGCTGAAGTGGAAGGTGTGCTCTGTGCC
>CAIYQA010000314.1 GCA_903928175.1 uncultured Spartobacteria bacterium
AGCATCTGACTACGAATCAGAAGGTTTCAGGTTCGATTCCTGACGGGCGCAGTTCCTCTAAGTGATTGAAATAGAGATACTTAGAGAACGAGATTGGATGGCGAAAATCGGAAAGCACGAACTCTCAGGGCATCACTTTGGCATCACTTTTTGGGTTTACTTGTGCATGCATCTTAGAGTGGACACCCCCCATTAAGAGGAATTATTGGGAAAATTGCGACTTTTTTCGGGTCTACACCAAAGTTTGTGGAGGGGTGAGTTTTTTATGCTCAGCGATTCTCTGAACACCCCGTTGATTGAATCGGACAGAGTGCTTCGATGCGTAATGAGTCGGCCAGCGGTGCAGGTCAATAAGCAGCAGACGGTAATCAGAAGGTCACGAGTTCAAGTCTCGTCGTTGGTTCCAGTTTTAAGATGCTGGAATAAAAAGACTTAGAAAAGCGAACTCATCTCGCGATTCCAACCCATAAAACTCTTAGGGCATCACTTCGGCATCACTTTTTGCGTTGTGCTCGTGCAAAGGCTTTGATGACGCTTGGCAATCATGCCTGTCCGTTGTTTAATTCCGGGATTTTCCCGGTCCAAGGATCGTCACTCTCCCCATGCCTCCCAAATCCAAGAACGCCTCCAACGGTCAAGCTGTCAACCTCGGGTTCGAGGCCATCCTCGCCTTCCTCCGCGACACACTGCTGCCGAAGTTGCTAAGCGTGGAATGGAGCGTTCCGCAGCATCCCACTAAACGCCATGTTTGAGAAAATCACGATTCAGCTTTTGAATGAATGCCACGAGGAATCAAGTGGCTCATTGCAATGCCTGCCGTATTCCCGGGCTTTAATCGATGCCCTCACATGTCTCGGAAAGAACGCTTATCCCCTTGTAATTCGTGGTGTCGTTTTTGGCAGACAAGAAGATTCTTCAATTTATCGGAAGGTGGGTGTGCAGGGGCTTGTTCAAACAGCTTTAAATGCTCCAAGCGCGAATGGATGGCTTGATGTGCGTGTCGATGATGCAGGTCAGACGAAAACCGTCCGGTTCCATTATCGAACTATCGGCCTACCGGATAAACGAGGAGAAGGAGACGAGACCCTCGGTAATTATGATGGTGAGGGAAAATGGCTCGGACATCTGGCTGTGATTGTTGATGACAACCTAATCGACCCAACGATCGGGCAACTCAATGATGATCGCTCCGGTATCTGCTTTAATCCACCCGCTGTTACAGCTCCCGTAACTGAAGCCTTTCTGACTGGCAGTCAACCGTTGGTTTTCATCGTCGATGGTATGCTTGTAGCATATTTTTCATACCCAGATGAGCAGACGCACAAGAGATCACGATCCTGGACTGATGCAGACTTCAGAGCACAATTGAAAGCCATAGGTGAGCGCACTGCCGCACCGTTTGATGGCAAACCGGAAACTGAACTCCACGCTGAGGCGTGATTATTTCACTGAACCCATGTGCATCGGAACCGTATCTGAAGATATTCTCAAGGACTACTTCACTCTGCTTGATGAAGTCGTCGCATCCTGCCATTCGGACAATGTCGCTTCACATACCAACTTGGATGACCTCAGTCGCAATGATCCGGTATTTATTCGCAAGTTCTTGGCTGCACGGAAGACCTTTATGACCGATTCGGACAAGGAGAAAGCCTCGCCGTACTTGCCGATTGGATATTTCCGTGATTTCTGTGTCGAAGATAGACTGGTTCTATTCACCCTCTCATTTGAAGTGGCGAATCAACTCCACCAAAGGCGAATGGACGAGAGGCTGGAGCCATATAAGATGGAGCATCCACTTTTTAAGGCGACACCGGACCTTTGGCGGCATGTCAGGATGTCGGGTGAACGTCCTGCCGATCTCGTCAATTCCGCGGGGCTCATGTTTGTTGCCGGCACGGAGTTTGTGAAGTTTGGGAGCCATTTTGCAGAACTCGACTACGGGCTAAATCCGGGCTTGGTTTCGTGGATCAGACAGAGATTCCCGAAGAGTCCACTCTACGTTCGATTGCATCCATACCGCGTCTTCGGGGAGCGGCCAAGCTCGCGCCTTCACGAGGCAATAGTTAGGCCTATCGATCCTCATTGGTGGATCAACTTGGAAGTTCATCCAGGGCAGTTGACCGGTTTGACGGTTGAAATAGCTGACCCCGCTTCCCCCAGTGAGGATTTGGAAGTGTGGTGGGAACGTCATGTTAAAGGGATTCGGCGATGGGAAATGTCAGTAAAAAGAAGCAGTCCCAACTACCTCTCAGTAATGGTGGAAGAAATCATTCACAGAAATGTTGGATTTCAGGAGGTCATTGGTTCCTGTATCCATTTGGATACTAGTGCGTGCGTGGGAACTGAGGCTGCAAACGCGCAGTTAATGCACTTGGATTTAGCAGTTAACTGGTATCCGGGGGAAAAGGGAGACAAGCGTTTATCGCAACGATTGGATGAGGGGATGGTTGAGACGGCAACGCGGACACATCTTCTGAGATTGGAGAACATTCCATTGATGGGATTTTTTGAAATCACCGCTGCCTTCTTAGACTCCAGGGTACTTCTCCGCGAGTGGCTTTCTGCCCAGTCATTCGCCATTCCGAACGAACAAACTACGGATTAGTATGTTCCTCAACGAATCTATCGTCGGAGACGCCGCCCTGACGTGGTTCGGGGAGTTGGGCTATGCGGTCGGGCACGGGTTGAAGAAGGATCCCTGCGAACCCGCAGCGCAGCGGGATTTCGTTTGGTGGGTGGTAATTGCTGGGCACTTGCGCGAGATGCACAGGCGGCTGAGTCCGGCCATTTCCCAATCCCGCACCACGCTCGACACTCAGCTTCCGAAGCTGTTGATTGGAGAAGTGTCAAATGTTGAAACGAAGACCCTATGAGAATCTCCCGCATCCAAATAACAAACTTCCGCAATTTCAAAAGCCTTGATGTGGCGCTGAGTGAACACGCCGTAATCGTTGGCGAAAACAAGATCGGGAAATCCAACCTCATCTATGCTTTGCGCCTGCTGCTCGATCCGACGTTGCCGGATTCCGCTCGTCAGCTTCGCGAGGAAGACTTCTGGGATGGACTTGAACGCCCACTTTCGAGCGATATGGAGATTCGAATTGCGCTCGAAATAACCGACTTTGAAGACAACCCCAAGTTACTAGCCGTTCTCGCCGAACACTTGGTTGGAGTCGAGCCAATGACCGCACGGATAACCTATGTTCTTCGCCCCCTTCCCACCCTTGAAGGCGCTCCTGCGAAGGATGCGGACTTTGAGTTCTTCATTTTTGGAGGCGAAAGCGAGGAAAACATCGTCAGTTACGAGCTTCGTCGACGTTTGCCTATGGACGTTTTTCCCGCGCTTCGTGATGCCGAAGGCGATTTAGCGAATTGGCGTCGGTCACCTTTACGCCCGTTGCTTGAGAAAGCTGCCGGTATGGTGGACAAAGCGACGCTTGAAGAAATCGCAAAAAAGATTTCAGATGCATCCGATGAGATCACTGCGGTACCGGAGATCGCGGCGCTCAATACTGCCGTGACCGACAGGCTCGAAGAGATGGTCGGAGACTCCCACGCGGTTGATGTTACGCTTGGATTGACGCCGTCTGATCCAGATCGCCTCATCCGGGCGTTGAGGTTGTTCATCGACAACGGGAAACGCGGTATCGGTGAGGCGAGCTTAGGTTCCGCAAATCTCCTTTACCTTGCGCTGAAAGCCCTAGAACTGCAGCAACTCGTTAAGGAAGGGAACCGCGACCATACTTTTCTCGCAATCGAAGAACCAGAAGCCCACCTGCATCCTCATTTGCAGCGTCTGGTCTATCGAGATTTCCTGTACACGCGGCAACGCCCTGAAGCAGAACAAGGCACAGGTGAAGAGGACGAGGACGAAACTAACCGAACCACGTTTCTAACCACTCATTCCCCGCACATAGTCAGCGTTACCCCTTTGAGGTCTCTTGTTCTGTTGCGGAAAGCAGAGGATAAGCTGAGCACCGAGGCGTCATCGACAGCCGAGATCGATCTGGAAGACAATGATGTAGCCGATCTGGAACGTTACCTGGATGTGACTCGCGGTGAGATTGTTTTCAGTCGCGCAGTTTTGTTGGTGGAGGGAGATGCCGAGTGTTTCGTTATTCCGATTCTTGCGAAACTGATCGGGTATGACCTTGATGAATTGGGAATTTCCGTCTGCTCAGTCTCAGGGACCAACTTCGCGCCTTATATCAAGCTCCTTGGGGAAGACGGGCTCAGAATACCCTGCGCTGTCGTAAGCGACTATGACCCGACTGATGAAGGTGGAAGTCTTGGAATCGACCGGATTGAGCGCCTGCTCGAATTGATCACGGGGGAAGCGCCCATATACGACGACGAAGATGATTTGTTGCAAGCAGCGAATGAGCGCGGGTTGTTTCTCAATGATTACACCCTCGAAATAGATCTTTTCAAAAGTGGTCGTCCCAAAGGCATCTGCAATACTCTTATCGAATTGACAACGAACGGCGCTGTTAAGAAGCGGGCTACGGCGAGGAAGGAAGCCCCCGATTCGCTAGACCCGGAGCAGATTTTGAAGGACATAGAAGCTATCGGAAAGGGGCGTTTCGCACAGCGGATTGCGTCTCGACTGAAAGGCAGCACCTGCCCGAAATACATCCGCAATGCCGTCGATTTCCTCGCTGGAAAATGTAGCTGACGTATGACGAACTACAAGATAGCGGCTGAAGAGCTACGTGATAATCCCGGGCAATGGAAGGCATACGAATCCCCGGGAAGTTGCGTTATTCTTGCTGGGCCCGGCAGTGGGAAGACGAAGACACTGACAACGAAGATGGCGAGGATGCTTGCAGAAGATGTCCAGAGGCCTGCCGGTATCGCATGTATCACCTATAGCACCGAGTGCGCGCGTGAGTTGCAGAAGCGATTGGCAAAACTGGGTGTTGTCGAAGGTTCGAATGTCTTCATCGGGACGGTCCATTCTTTCTCGCTGAAAAATGTGGTCGCACCGTTCGCGAGACTTTCTGATTTGGGCCTCCCTGCTGAGTTCTCAGTTGCCTCTGTTGGCGATCAAGAGCGCATTTTCACTGAGGCTCTTAAAGCGACAATCGGCGATGAGAATCCATACCATTACAAAATGCGTTTTGAGCGTTATCGGCGCACCTATCTCGACCGCGATTCCGAAGAATTCGCTTCAGTCGATTCCGACATCGCGAAGCTAATTGTGGATTACGAGAACCGCTTAGTGGCTGAATCTCTTGTCGATTTCGACAGCATGATTCTATGGGGACTTCAACTTATTGAACGCCATGAATGGGTTCGGAAAGCACTCAAAGCACGTTTTCCGATTCTTGTTGTGGATGAATATCAGGACTTGGGCCTCTCGCTACACCGCATGGTGTTGGCTCTGTGCCAAAAGGCTGGAGTGCGGCTTGTCGCAGTGGGTGATCCCGACCAGTCAATTTATGGTTTTGCCGGGTCGATGCCAAAGCTCCTGAAAGAACTGGCTGTGGCGGACTGGGCCGAGCCTGTCTTCTTAAAGTTCAATTATCGTTGTGGTCGTCGAATCGTTGCAGCTTCTCTCACAGCCCTTGGTGAGGAGCGGGAATACGAATCTAAGGTGCGGCAACAAGGCACCATTGACTTCTACGAGTGTCCCGAGGGTATCGCGCAGCAAGCTGCAATAATCACTGAACAAATCATTCCAACGGTTCTCAAACAGGACAAAAACATGTGCGTTGGAAAAATCGCAGTGCTTTACGGCGACCGAAATGATGAGAGCGTCATTGCAAGCGCAGCGCAGAACTCCGGTATTAAGTTTGTCCGAATCGACGCTGGAGCGGCTTATCGGCGAACGCCTCTGACGAGATGGCTTGAAGACTGTGCGGCTTGGTGTGCCGGTGGATGGAGAAAACACCAGCCACCCCTCTCTGCTTTAATCAAGAGATGGCTCAATTTTAACCGACGGGCAAAGGGTGATGTGGATCGGGCTGCGCTACGGCAACAATTGGTGTCCTTCCTGTTCGGGAATCGAGATCCAAATCAATCACTGAGGCTGTGGTTGCAGCAGGTCTGGACGAGTTGCCTGGACGTAACTCTAACGGCGGAGCCAGCAATGCGGGATGAAGCAGAGGCCTTTAATGGGCTTGTTCAAGCGACAGCCGATGGGAAAGCGCTGGCCGATTTCAACATCGCAACATTTTCAGGCCAAGGAGGCTCACCCGAGCACCTGAACTTGATTACTTTGCACAGCGCCAAAGGGCTGGAGTTTGAGGTTGTTGTGATGATGGGAATGGACCAGGGTAAAATTCCACGATGGGATGCATCAAGTGCGGAAGCAATCAGCGAAGCTCGCCGCCTGTTTTATGTCGGTCTGACTCGTGCCAAAAGGCAAGTTCACATGACTTTTTCTGGATTTACCGAAAACCAATATGGCCGTCGCTTTGCAAAAGGCCCTTCAGTGTTCTTGACTGAGTTGCAGGATAAGCTCGCTATTTGACGCCATGAGCATCAACGAATCCACCATCGAAGATACTACCCTAACATGGTTCGGGGATGCGACCGAGCGTAATGTTTGAATATGCCTATTCCGACACCATCTGAACTGGCAAGGAATGCGACGCTGGCATTGGAAAAAGCCGAAGCCCACCTGAAAAGCATTTTGTTGAGAGTTGACGCCCGCTACCTTTTCACCACCTATGCGCGGTGTCGCATTTGCGGCGCAAATGCAGACGGATCATCCAACTATTTCGGTCCCGCTCCGGTCGCTACAGAGCTTGCTGCATGGCATCTGTTTCCTTTCTTTGACGCTGCGAGCAACAGAGAACCTAGATTGATCCAAGAGGGAATCGACGCGATTGAGGAATTGCAAAAAGCTCATGCATTTGCCGATGCATTTTCTGAGGGAGAATTCGGCGTGGATGAACAAGAGTATGACTCACTAAAGACACACTTGAGATTGCATTCGGGAATGGTTCGTGGTTCCGCCTATCCGGTTCAAGTTCGCAATCGTATCACGGGTCTTTTCGCACCCTTTGAAGCTGAAATGAAGCAAGCGATCGGAGTTGGGCCACTGCGCGCAACTGAGATTGCGAATGCAATCCTGTTTCAGATGGAGGAAAACCTCCAATCCAATGGAACTCGACTCACGAAGCTTGTGGAATGCGGTGTCGAGTTGGCGAATGGTGGGATAGAGGGAAACATCGAACTAGAAGAACTTGAGCAGCGGTTGCAGGAGATTCTTGAGCGAATGGGCGATGATTGGGTTCCCACTTTTGATCAAATATCCTTACGCCTTGGCGGTCTCACTCGCGTTGAGTGGGATTCCATCGCTGCTTGCATTGGCCTCACACCATCAAACCGCCCGTGCGTTACTAAAATTGTAGATATTCAAGATCGGCCGATCTTTTTTGTGGAGTCCGAAAAAGCCTTTGCTGCACAAGGAACAGAGGTCTTGGATGCAATTTTTAACTTTTTCGACAATCAAGCCAGAAAGACCTCCGGAACGGTTGATCATTATGGAACCCATGTTTCGAGATGGATGGAGCAAACCATTGCCGGGTTTCTAAGGCGCATTTTCCCGACCAGTTGCATAATCGAAAATGCTTGTTATCCCAATCCTGATCGAGATGGAGATGAGACTGAAACCGATGCAGTAGTTGTATGGGGACCCATCCTGATCGTTGTTGAAGCAAAGGGCAGAAAAGTAGATCAACGCGGATTCCGCGGCGGCGAGAAGCAGCTGAAAAACACGATTTCAAATAACATTCAGGACGCTTTTTTCCAGGCTGATAGAGTGATTCGTGCCCTCCAAAAGAATGCATCCCTTACCTTCAAGGAGAAGCACACTGGGCGCAGATTAACCGTGACCGGTGAGCATCTACGGCGGGTGATGCCGATATCGGTAACGCTGCAACACCTACTGGGAATCCCTACTCGCTTAGCAGTGACGCAAAAACTTGGATTATTCAAAGACGGTTCCTATCCTTGGTCTGTGTCAATTGACGATCTGGATGTTATTACTCGGTTCGCTGGCTCGCCGGATGTGTTTCTCCATTTCATCGAACGAAGGATTGCTCACCAATCCATTAAAATTGAGATCAATGGAGACGAATTGGATATTTTCGGCCACTATTTGGATAATCGCCTTCACACCAGCATATACGAAAAGCGAACCGAAATCGCTAAGCACGATGGACCCTGTGCAATTTCCTTCAGCGGTGGCGAGGAGCGCTTCGACCCGTTCTATACGGCAGAATGGTATGGTGAGGCACTACCTCAAGATGTTCCTGGATTGGATGTGCCGAAAGGAATTTTTGCGATTCTTCAAGAACTCCGCAACCGAGACGATGACGGTGCCCGTTTTATTGCTTTTGCGCTGCTGGGACTGAGCCAGAAAGCACTGCTTCGGGTTGAGCGAGCCGTCGACAGTTTCCGAAATGGACAGAGGCCAACCAGAGAGATCCGTCGCACAACTTTTGTTGAAGATGGCGTTGCGATTAACGTTATGGCGCACGCCTCTCTGAGCGACAAAGAATTTTTTCAGAATGTTGCCGTCCGGTGCCGAATGGAGCATTATCGTGCGAGAGCAAGGGCTACCGTTGCGATTGGTATCGATTTGAGAAAGTCGCAGGTGTTCCAGACTGCACACTGGCTGGAAGGTGAATGGGAGTATGAGCCAGAGATGGAGAAGTTGCTACAACAGGACAGGGCCCGTGATCGTTCCGTAGTTCTACCTTCTGGCGCCCCGAAACTAGGGCGTAATTCTCCTTGCCCATGTGGAAGCGGGCTGAAATTTAAGAAATGTTGCTGGGGAAAAATAGATATTCAGCGATTATAATTCCCGCTGCTGGATTCCTGATTGAGAATGAAATACGCCACGTATAACTACAAATTCCATATTGCTCCATAAGCGGTGCTACATGCATCGCTTACTATTCTCTGATTTTTGGATTCAGTTAAAATGCCCTCCCCACATCGAAACTCACATTGAAGTTCCCGCCCTGACTGGTTCGAGGAATTCAGATTGCACTCAAAACTTTACCCTCGCGAGTGAATTGGGAGATTCCAACTCACGCCATCGGCAATCCAGCACTTTGCCACAAACTCGGAGAGGCGTTTTGGAAGCCGCTTCAGCCCATCGTTCGACTTCCTTCTGCGCGGCATCAAGGCTCGGCCAAACGCATTTGCTTTTTGGTAGGGCAAACCATGCAACAAGATAAATACCGTGAGTCAGCCCCTTGCGGCGGAGATAGCCCTCGGAAAGCTGCGTCCCGCAAGCCGTCTGCAAATCCCTATGAATACAGCGTTTTATTTCAATAACCACCACTAGGCGGGGACGGTTAGTAGGTTTGTGAGCTGGGACTTCAATTTTAATGTCGAACTGCCCCTTCCATCCGACTTGTGGTTCGCGATCCACGACGAGACCGGTATCTCCGCACAGGTCAGTTTCGAGCCATTCGGCGATGAGACGTGAAATCATCCGCTCCTCTTGAGGCGTGCTTTCTGGCTCACGCCAATATGCTGTTACTTTTGGATAAGCGCCGACATGCATGGCCGCTTGCAGGCGGTCAAGAGAAACAAGGATGGCATCCTGGAGTTCGGTGGCGTCGCGCACACGTCTCGCATTTGCTGCTGATGCCATGAGAATCATGTCCCTTGGCGTCGGCTGGTCGTGCGTCCACTCGGTTCGGAGCCTTTGGTCTATTGCATCACGTAGTCGCCAACGTATCCAGATGCGTTCATCAGCGGGCACCGTTTCACTAATGCGGCGGAATTCAGAACAAGCTGCTGCATTGCCCCGCTGGACAAGTGTGTTGATGCATGCCTGTTGCATATCGCCTATGTGATCACGAGTGCGCACTGTCCCGCCACGCGAATAGGCCCTTAGTTTATTTTGTGGAAAGAGGTTGTTAAGCAATAAATAAAGATCCGCCAATTGCCGTTCATTAAGTCGCCCATTCCAGTTGCGCAAATCGTAATAGAGCCGTTTTGCGAGTTCGGCGAAAAAACGGATTTGCATTGTGCGTCGGCAACGATTTAGTCGCGCGAGACAACTGTCCCAACCATCCCTTGGAAAAGCAAAGAGACCGAGAAAAGCAATCATTCGCCCGTGCTCGGTAGAAAGACCGCCTCGCAATTGATTGTATAGATTTTTCCAAAGCTTGAGGGCATCCTTCGGAGCCATTTCTTCTAATAAAACGCACGCGTAAAGCAAAGCTCGCGGCTTGCGAGCCATACTCATGGCTAAGTCTGTCACCATGTTGGTAAAGGCTTTATCCCAACAAAGTCGAAAACGGCGTATCCTGTGAAAACTATAGTCATCCTGTTTGTGCGCTTTTGCTAGGTCAGCGCGGCACGAGCTGAGACACAAGGATGGCGCAAGCTGGTACACCATTTTTGCCAACTCATCGAGTTCTGGGGCGCTATTGTATAATTCTTGGAAGAAAGCTGGCAACCATTTGGCCTTAACCGCAGCGCGTAGTTTGGCGTCGTCTGCGAGTCGAGAGCGATGCAACACCATAGCGCGGAGTGCGCCTTCATCCCAAAAATAGAGGGCACCGGGCTTTCGCAGCGGAACATTTTCCGTAAGCAAAAATCGCGCAGATTCTTTCTTGATGAGATCTTGATCAGCAGACGAAAGCAGCGACCAACCCCGAAATGTCGTTACGTCATGGCTTCGCAGAGTTCGCGATTGCCGCTGTGCCTCTGTGCTTTCCAACTTTACATCGTGCAGTAGCTTGGCCATGCGTGGCCAGTCGTCGCTTTGGCCTTCTCGTAGTTTGCCGAGTGCTTCTTCCATTATTGGGAGTAAAGACTCACGCTTCTTGCGTCGCTCACTCCGTCGTCCCCACACGATTTTCCATAGTTCAGCAGCCCTGTTTCGCCGAAAGACAGATTCAATAATATCGTAGCGCCGTGGCTTCGGAAGCAATTTCCGTAACGCTGAAACTGAGCGCCATGTTGCAATAAATCGGCTTTGTGCTTCTGCTGGAATCCCGCTCCAAGTTAAACGCGCGGTCAGGTTTGCCCATACTTTCCGTTGACGACCGCAAGACGATTCGGTTTTTTCGAGTACCCATTCAAAATCCTCAAGAAGCGGCCAAAGATTATATTTCCAAAAGGGAGCACTATTTTTTGGGGCTTGTTCTACCAAATGCTCGATGAGTTTCCGCCTCGGAATTGCATTCTCTGCCAAGAGTTGCCGAGTTTCCTCCAGCACTGTGCCGTAGCTAGGCCACCAATGGTCTTCTGCAGCCCGGATCAGAAAATGAATACAAGCCCCGCGAATGCGTTTATCCGAAAAATTGCGAAGCCCGATTTTCAACGCTGCACTGGCGATTGGAAAAACGACATTCGAGTCTATGCACTCCTTGGCACCGCGACTGAATGCGGTAAATATCGGTATTACATCATCAAGATGCACTTGCTGTGGCAAAAATTCATGAATTACACGCCGATAGGTTCCGTAAAAGTTCTCCTCATAAGGCGTAAGCAACTTTAGGATGGAACGAACAGGGAGATACCGAGGAACCAGAAATTCCAAAGCTTCCCCTTTCAATTCGTCATCGATATCTGGGCTTAGGCTGCCCTTCAATAGGCGAAGGAATAGAGAATAATCGGCTCGCGTTCCCATTGTTCTGAGAGCGCTGATTGCTGACCGGCGTACACTGATTTGTTGGGAGCTTTCGAGAATCTTCCACAAGTCCGGCTTGAGTGGGCGGCATCGCGCAGCGCCTGCGAGCCGGATAGCGGTGCGCCGCACCACGATATTGCGCGAATTATCCACGATGTAGGGCCGAAGTTGGCGTGCGAGCTGCGGATGGCTTAAAGATTGAAGGAAGGTATCGCTAACCGAACTGTCAAAAGCTTCCTCTCTGTCCATTTGCGCAAGCAAGGCAGCGATAGCATCCCTGCGCGTGGACTCGTCGAGTTCTATTGCATCTGCCTCAAGTAGAAAGCGGGATTCGTGACGGAGCAAATATGCGCAGAAATCCCGGTGTTGGATCGCAATCCAAGCGGAGATTTCACGAAATTGTGGCAGCATGTAGTCCGTTCCTTCAATGCGTTGTGCAAGCACGCTCCGAAGTTGCGGTGTGGTCCACTCCTTCAAGTATTCCGCAGCCATAAATTCCGTCATGGCCTGATGATCGAAGCCAAGGCGGCCTGCTCCGTTTGCGACGAAATGAGCAGAGTCAAATGCGGCGAGAAGAAGTGTCTTATGATCCTCATCATTGTCTCCGAGCAACTCTGTAATGGTTAGCTCTCCGGCATCGGGAGAAAGGTGTTGGTCAGCTACAACGGAGCTTTTTCCACAGAGCAGGAGCATTGCGGCAATACGCCCCACAAATGGATACATTTGTTTAGCAGATACGACCGTTCGGTTGCAACTTTCGAGTATTTCCTGCCTCTCTGGGTCGTGTTCCTCGCACATGCGCAAAGCGGCTCGGGCAAATAATTCGCGCCGACTACTTGGTAACGTCTGATGCTTGGTAAATTCTTCGATGAGCATCAACAGAAGCTTTGGGCGCCCTGCCATCCATGAAACTCGGCGTTCGCGGACAGCTGTTGTAAATGCCTCTGCATCCAGATCGCTCTCTTCGGCTGCTATCTGGACATCCTTCCAACAGAGCGGACATAGCTCATAAGCTCCACCTCGGTCAGATTTTGGCCAAATTGCGAATAACTCCTCTGCACGGCTCTCGCGCCAGTGTGCTACACGAGAGACAAGCAAGAGTCGCGTGCGATCCGGGGGTTCGTCATCAAGGTGGATTTTCAGCGTATTGAGAAGGACAGGCATCCGTTGGAGCACCTCGTCAAGACCATCCAACACAAGTGTTATGTCTCCACCCCGAACCCTTGCTTCCCGCCAACGATGGGAAGCTACCGTGGCTACACGGATGTCTTCGGACGAAGAAAAGTTTCGCCCGTGTAAGTAGATGACCGCATCATCTGATTGGGCTCGTCGGCCTAATTCTTCAACCCATTGTCTAACCACAATGGTTTTGCCCAAACCAGACTGGCCGAGCAATACCACGCAACGCTTTTCGGAAATTTCATGAAGTTGCTTAAGACTTGGGTTTAGCGTCTTGCCATAAGGTTCTTCCGGGTCGGGTAAAATGCCGTCACTAAGAGAGAGCTTCGTCGCTCCGTTTTCCCCAGCGTCGACCCAAGGAATCCAATAGCGCGTAATCGGCAATGTTTTGTTTGCAAGTAGTCTTGGCACGGCTCGCCCTCACAGTATACGAGACTTCACCTCCATGTCACTCGTCATTGATCCTTCCCAGGAAATTAGCCCAGAGCATGGTTGATGTTGCAGTTTGGGCTCAGGGGAGTTGGATGCCGACCGCGGCATACCGTGCGAACACGTCCGATCCATCCCAAGCTTCGGGCATGGTTGAGCGCAGGCCGGAGGCGTTGAGTTTGGCGTGTTCCTCTTTGGTCACCAACATGACGGTGAAACAGCGCGTCAACAATTCCGTCACGGTCTTAGCGGTCAACGGCTCCAACTCCATCAACCAATTCACCAGCGTCATCTGCGGAACGACGTGTTCCACTACACATTCGTCCAAGGGCAAGCCGACCGCGGCCTTCGAGCGGGGAATTCGCCGTTTGTGAGCCTGGCCGTGCAGGCCGATCGTCTTGTTTTGCCAATACTGGTGCAGGGCCGTTTTGAGATTGCGGCAACACTCGTTGCGGGTGAACCCAAACGCCTCCGCCGCCTTGGCTTGCTGGACCGCGAACACTATGAAGTCGGCGTTGGTCTTCATGGCGGTCAGAACTTTGGCACAGCGGCGTTCGCTTTCTGTTCCTTCGCAGCCTTCACTGCCTGTTCGTGCTGGAAGGCTTGGGGGAGATCGAGGCGGAACGGCGTACCGCCCAACCCCAGCACTGCCATAGCCCCATCGGTTCGAATCCAAGTCTGCCCCGCAAAAGCGTGGGAGAGTTGATTCTGCATGAGTTTCACGGGGTTGACGCTCAGTTCGCCGACCCTCTTGGCCGACCAACTGGCAGAGCCGCCTTCGCCTTCCAGAATCGCCGCCCGTTCGTAGTCGGTGATTTGGAGACTGCCGCCGGGTTTGAGAATTTTCGTGTATTCCTCACGAACCACGTAGCTCACGCCATCGGTGGCAAGCAGCATGGCGCAGCGGATTTTCCAACCCTGATACTCGAAGACCTGTTCTTTCGCGCCTTCCAGCAAAGGGGTGAGCCAAGGCTGCGGTTTCTGGGTTTTCGGAACCCCGTATCGGTCTATGGCTTGATCAAGCGTGTCGCCGAGACGGGCGAACGTGGGAGAGGCAATCAGGCAAGCCAAGAGAATCAGGCGGGAAGGTTGCATGCTTCGCGTTTAACCGAATCGGCGAATCTTGTCGAGACAGAGCTCGGCCGACTTAATACTGGCAATCACTTAGTAGCCCCAACCGTGCTTCCCGCTTGCCTCGGCAGCGGGGATATTTCGGGCAGCCCCAAAACGGCGCCTCCGTCCGGGCGTTGCGGAGCGTCATTGTCGTCTGGCAGAACGGGCAGACCGGAGTGGTGATGCGGGCTGCGACCTTGAAAGCGGGGATCCAGGCTTTGACATCCCACAGATTTTCGCCGGGTTGCCTGATGACCTCCGTCATCCGCGCTATGTCCGCCCGCCCCAGCAGTTCGATGGGCTTGCCTTCGGCGAAGGCGCGGCAGTCGCGGGTGTATACCCCCGAACTGACGAAAAGGCCGCGGGTAGCCCCTTCGGAGACCATCACACCGAAGAATGCGCGAACCTCCTTGACGTTGACCTTGAAAGCCTTCCACTGCTTGCACTGAACCAGCACCAGTTCGCCGGGCTTGGTAAGTATAATGTCAATTCCGCCGTCCGCACCCAGCCCCGAGGACACTTCCACGGCGTAGCCTTGTCGACGGTAGAGTTCGGCAATCACCAACTCGAATTGATCCCACGATACCGAATCAATGGTAGCTGCAGTTGCGACCGGCTCAACAGCCGGGCCTGTGGTCGGGGTCGGGTAAATCACATCGCTCGGCCCGAACACCCGCAGCTTGGTCTGGCGGTTCAGCATGTATTTCCCGAACATGGCCAGCAGCAACGGCGGCACCCAACTCAGAACCATAAGCCAAAAGTGGCCCTTTGGCGGTTCGGGGTTAGGGCGACCGGCATGGGGAGTTTGCGGCGCAGATTGGAAAGGTTTCAGGGGAGCGATGAGCCCGGGCGTCGGCGTTGCGAGCGGAAGCGAAGTCCCGGCCTGAACCTTGACTGCAGCGGG
The DNA here is from genome assembly GCA_903928175.1 of uncultured Spartobacteria bacterium. GTDB lineage: Bacteria > Verrucomicrobiota > Verrucomicrobiia > Chthoniobacterales > Chthoniobacteraceae > UBA695. The sequence goes on from CAIYQA010000314.1 coordinate 15,240, forward strand.
GGTGGACGGGAATTGAACCGGGCGGGGGGCACTGACCAAAGACAACCTTCGCCCACCTGCCTGATCGAGCGTCGCCAAGGCACCGTCGTTCCGCGTCCAAACGCGCTCGCCGGTCTTCGTCCAGGAGGTCTGCCCGCCGTTCGCGGTCAGCACGCCAAATATGTCTGCCGCGGCCAAAGGCGTGCTTTTCTCGTAATTAAGGCACCCCACGACCCCATCCGTGAAGCGTATCCCCAGGATCCAGGCGTCCCACCTGTAATAAACGGCACCGTCGGCGTCCACGCGCCAGGGAGTTCCGTGCTTGGCGAGTAGGGTGGTCCGCGGTTCGCTGAGTTCGGCGGCCGAAGCCGGGCGAAAAGCGAGCAGGAGGAGTGCGGCGAGGATCGGAGGTGGGATTCGCATCCGAGCATGAGCGTAGCGGGCAGGCGTCCGAAGACAATTCCGATTTCAGGCCGGGCATTTTACTTCGCGCAAGTAATACGCGGCACCCCGAGTTCTCAGTATTATTTCTCAAAATACTTGGTTCATCCACAAACTTCTCCGAAATGAGATCGCCAGCTATAAACACAATCCGAGTTGCCCCAATGGTGACGGGAGGATCATTTCCCCAAATAGAGGGCCAAATAGAGCCCACAAAATACCTCCTGAAACAGCAGTAAAAATGAATGGCGTTACGACGAATCGCGAAAAGTTGCCCAAGGTGGAATCGAAGGCCGAATCCAGTGGTTTGGTCGTGATCACCACGATAAAACACCAAAAGCCGTACGAGAGCGTTCCATAAAAAAAGCCAAGAGCCCCGAGTTCAATTTTGCGGAATTGAATAGAAAACGATGACATTTGCAACGCCTCTTTGCTCCTTGAAATGGCAACTTCTGCGGCTTTGAGCAATTCCGGATCATCTACAGACTGCCAGCGCATTGGCTTGGGTGGCGTGGGAGCAGGATTATTGACGGGCTCTTGCAAATGTTTCCCCATTTTCTCGTCAAAGTCTTTGGTTTCCCGTCTGAGCCTGGCTTCTTCTTTACCGAGAATGACCGTGGCCGCTTCTGAGGTTGTGGTATTCGCAAACTTTGTTGCATTTGCATATTGCTCTTGGAACGACGAATAGGCGTAGAGTCCGAAAAGCAATCCCCAGATGATTGAGAGGCAAGATTTGAAAAATTGCATGGTGTTATTGATGGTGAATAAATGTGAACTGCGTTGAAAAGTGCGTCCGGGTTCTGGTTGGAAATCTACCAGTTGTAGCGCATGAACCGGAGTAGGCGCCCGAGGAATGGGTTTGGTTTGGATGGATCTGAGCCAATGGTTGCATTGTCAAATTGGATCAGCCCCAACACTGTGGAGAAAATCGGGTTTTCAACAAAAGAGCCCGGCACGCTCACCCCATTCCATGGACTCAAATGAACCGGAAGTTCGAAAATCTCCTCGGCCAGCTTATCGAGTCCCGTTAACTGGCTCGTGCCGCCTGTGATAAATACCCCGGCGTTCAGGAAAGTTAGATCATGGTCATTCGACAAGGAACGCGCAATGGACGCCAGGGCTTCTTGCATTCGCAGGCGGATGATTTTGTTCAGGATTATGCGATCAACCGCTCCGCCAGGGAAATTGCCCTGTGGTGGAATCGAAATCTCTTTCGAGAGGCCCTTCACCTCAAGGAGAGCGGAACCTTCCCCTATTTTCATATTTTCTGCCTGATCCATGGAAATGCGAAGACGCTGGGATATGTCATCTGTGATTTGATTTCCACCTACTGGCAGGACACCGCACTTATGGACTTCGCCATCCAGATAAAGAACGAAGTCGGTTGTGCCCCCACCAATATCGAGAACCAACGCACCCATCTCCTTTTGATGCGGCGTCACCATCATTTGGGCAGACGCCAGTCCCGCAAAAATCACATCCTCAATTTCAATTCCGATTTCCTTGACGCAACGGATCGCATTTTTTACGCGGTTTCCCGTCGCTTGAACAATGTGAAAATCGGCTTCCAGTTTCCGACCCCGCATACCTACTGGATTCGAGATGCCATATTGGCCATCCACCCGGTATTTTTGAAGAACGGAATGCAGAAACACGGCCTGGCGTGGGATATCGACATCGCGGGCGCTAATGGCCACGTCTTCGCAGTCCTCGTCCGCAATTTTGTTGCGATCAGCGGGGAGATTTACACAGCCACGGCTGTTAAACCCGGTGATATGATCGCCTGTCACTGAAAGGAAAACGCTCTGGATTTTCACATCGGCTTTCTCTTCAGCATCGGCAAGCGCCTCTTTGATGCATGCGGTCGCCGCAGCAAAGTCCACGATTTCCCCTTCGCGAACGCCGTTAGAGACTGCGTTGCCCACGCCCAAAAGTTGAGGGGTTCCACCCGGGTTGCTTGCACAGACGGCAACGGTGACCTTTGAGGTGCCAACTTCGAGACCTACGATGATTTTATTACGAGACATTGCCAGGCACATGAACTCAAACGCTTCTTTTGCCAAGACAAGGGCCGCTGAGTTTGTGAATGCGCAATCTCTGTTCCCCGCCAGGGCGCTGCTCGACAAATGAGACCCTGTCTCCCGAGATCGCGGGGGTTGAAACGACCTGTCCCGTGATCGGGATCCTGCTGTAACGCGCTCCGTTTGAATGGAGGATGTCCACTTTGTTGCCTTTTGCGACCGCCATGAGGTTCTTGTTTTCCATAATTATCCTTGGTTAATGATTGCTTAGTTCGTCGGGTGTTCTTCCTAACTTTTCCAGCAGCTTAGCTCGTCCGCTATGACATCCGTAGGCACACCAAAAATAATTCCGAATTTTCCAAAAATCTGATAGGTGTGACTTCGCATGGCACACCAGACACCTAGAATAAGGACAAAACAAAAATCCATGAGCGCTGGCAGAAAAAAGCAATCCGATGCGACCAGACTTGGAACGAAGCCATCCCAGATCGCCACGCGGTCGCAGATCGAGCGCTTATTCCAAATCGTCGCCGAGATTCAGTCCGGCAATTTTCCAAATTGCACCGTGCTTCAGAAGCTTGTGGATAGAAATCGCCGAACCATCATGCGGGACTTGGAATTTCTCCGGGACAGTCTGAACGCCCCGCTGGAATACGATGCAGTGCGGCGAGGGTATCACTTTACGGACGACTTCACACTCATGCCGCCGCTCGACCTGAAGAGCGAGGATTTCCTCACGCTCCATTTTCTCAGGCAATCCCTCGCTCCCTACGAAGATACGGAGATTGGCGCCCACATGAAAAAGTCGTTCGCGCGGATGTTTGGCCTGCTTACCGGCACAAAAACTTGGATGAAATGGGACGCGGCGGTCGCCTTTCGCGGGGAACCGAAAACCGTGGCTTCCGACGAGCAGTTGAAAACTTTTGAGGTGTTGTTTTCCGCGATCAATACCAACCGCGTGGTGCAGTTCGAATACCACGGACGAGGGAAGGAACCATCGGAACGCCAGGTTGAACCCGCGCTTGTGGTGATGAACAAGGGGCGCTGGTATTTGTATGCGGTGGACCGGGACATGAGAGAACTGCGGACGTTTGCCCTGAGCCGAATCAAGAAAATCAAGATGGCGCGCGCGGAGTTCTGCCCTCTACGACCGGCACTCTCACCTGAAACGCTGTTCCAGCACAGTTTTGGAATCGTGGTGGAGGAGAAGGAGCCGACGGAAGTGGTGATTGATTTTACGGCCCAAGCCGCTGACTTGATCCGCGAATCGGTCTGGCATCCGAACCAAAAGCTCGAACCGCTGCCGTGCGGCGGTGTGCGGTTCCGCTTGAGTCTGACCTCATTCTACGAAATCAAACCGTGGATTCTGAGTTGGGGCCATTACGCCCGCGTTGTGCAGCCCTCGGAGCTTGTTGACGAAATCCGAACCGCTCTCGCCAGTGCAGCCGAGAACTATTCATCCCCGGAACAGGGCGCTAATCGGAAAGACAAGCCCCCTTTATGAACAACAATCTCAACAGACGCCGTTGCTTGCCGACACCTCTCTGGCTGTTTCTGGGCCTGCTCCGCTGGCTGCTATCGATCTGCGGCGTCGAAGCCCATTTTACGACTCCGAGAAAAGACTCGGCGATGGCTTCGGCAATCAAAAGAAGATTCATAACGATTCCGACTGACGATTGAGCAGAGGACGGGGATGGAGAAGCACATAGCCACTTTCAAGCTCTGGGACTACCTGAGAAGGAACGGTTTCTGACGATAAAATTTTATAGATGACGACAAAATGAGCCACAAAGCAAACACCCTAATGGATGCTGCATTCGTCAGACACTGGGCAAGCCAGTATCCCGCGACTTATGATGCCGTCCATTACGATCCTCACCTACTCAAAGCCAGGGAGGGCGATCCAGACGCGCTGCGGCGATTGACAGAGTGGAAAAATGTGGGCAATGGCCCTCGCCCGATGCCCCTTGCACCCACAAAGGAAAAAGCGTTCCAACAGTTTCTGGCGAATTTACCGAATTACAAGGCGCCCGGTGGCCGGAAGCGCCTTCGAAAATCCTTTCGCACAACCGCACCAGTTTATTCCATTTTCTGGTATCACGTTCTCTTCGGCAGTCCGATCTTCGACGTGCATACGCATCGGGCGTTCCACTGGTTCACGAGATCGGTCCTTCGGAGAGGAAGCGAAGCCCGACTGCCCTACGGTGGCGGCCATTGGCAGCTATATTTCCGATATTGCCGCTGGTTCAAATGCACCTTGCACGAGGTTCGTCGCACAGACCAGAACATCACCACTCGCACGCTTGATCGCGCGCTGTTCATGTGGGGTAGACATTACAAGTAATCTTCACCGCCGACGTCCGTGTGATCCAATCGCCAGAACTGGTGGATGAAATCTGGGCGGCGATTCTTTGTGCCTCAGAACTGTATCAGAGCAATTGATTCATTCATCGATGGGATGGTTCTTAATAAACGCATAAACCCACCGCTCATTCCCAATTGGATTATTTGGATATCGGTCGAAATAACTACGAACAGTGTTTTTTTGAATCGGCGCTATATTCCTGTCGAGAGACAATGCTTCATTCTTAATTCTGCCAGTAATCTCTCCTCTTCCAGCAAAAGTCGGTACAGTGCGAGGCTTTTCACTTAACCACGTCCAGAATTGATCAAATTTGGAATCCTGATTGAGTCGGGGTTCGTTGTGTGCGACACCCTCCTCCATTTCGTCGCACTCAGCGGAATCTAATCTCTCTGGAAGTGCTGGTTCATTTTGAGGTTGGAGCATTATGCCGAGGATCTCCAAAGCCTCTTTAAACCAATCCGGGCACAACGCTGATCCGGGGGGCAAAACCAAGGTTACAGGCAAGCCATGTTCCGCGGTAAGTTCATGGAGCCTCGAGAGGAGAAACCGGAAGGAATCCTCTTGAGACCATTGACAGCAATGGGTCGTGATACTGATGACATGCAGTCGTCCACCGAATTTCAGAACCAATAACCCTGCCCGATAATCCAGCGCACGGGTTAGCGACTCTGCTCCGCGAAACAAAAGATCCCCTGAAACCGGGTGAGTAAAGTTGACACGCACAAAACCTCTCCAAAATCCGTCGGGGAGATTTCGGTCAAACATCGCCATCTCAACGTCCTCTCCCGATGCTCCAGGGGATTTCGGCCAGAGAATCGCTGACATTGCGTCCAAGGCACGGCAGAATGCCTCGTACTCGTTTGGAGTTGTGTTTGGCTCTGCCCGGCAGAATCCGTTGTTGGCGGGTCGAGTCAGGTGAATGATAGGCTGGGACTGTAGCAAGGTAATGCTCTTCGCAGTCCATTGGTCGAGAATGTAAGCGTCTGTAGCGGGACGCAGGAAGAAGAGCAGCTTGGTGTAGAAGGATATTCCCAAGCCGAGGATGGCCGCGCTTTGCGCTTGGGCTGTCGCGAAATCAGCCGCGCGGGTATTAGCGCTCCCGAAAAGAGCTTGAATCAGAGGCACGAGAGCGGGGGCCGCAATTGACGAATCGAAGTTATTGAACTGCTGACCGCCCCAAGCCATGACACACGCGTACTTTGCTTCTGCGGTGCAGGCCGGATCCCGGCAAATCCCGCGAACTTCGCCGCGAGTTAATGGTGCGTTGAGGGTCAGCCCCAAAGGTAGCAAACTTGCACGGTGGGGGCCGCGATCTGGCTCGAAGCGGGTCAAATAGTCAAGAGGTGCCCGCCCGACACGCATTTGCGTTGGGGGAAAGGGATGGGCCGCGTAAAGAAGGTTTATGCTCACGTTTTTTGGTCAATTCATCCTTATCATCTCGACCTGAATCTGTCCAAGGCAATGAGGGCACAGCAAAACCCGCCAGTGCCGTCCGCAGAGTTGTTTCCAAGTGATTGGATCTGTGATGATTTCAGCTTTCACGGGAAGCACTTGACCGTCCAATGGGCAGTAAACCTCCCCTTTGCTAAGGGGGAGGGAATCCTCCCATTCGAGCAGCGGGATTTTGTGAAGGTTGCCAAGCAACGGATCACGTCCTTTTTCAAACGGCCATTTGAGGCTTTTTCCCAACGCCCAGGGTTCTTTGGACTTCCAGCGACTGGCGCTCCGCAATTCATCGCCCATGTATCGGATTACGAGTCCATGACCCTTGCCGTTCACGAACATCCGCCTGAATGGGTAATATCCCTCCCGGAACCATTGGCGAACCGTTGCCCGGCTGATTCTTGATTTCACATCGGCGCGTTCCACGCATTCCGTTTCTGGAATAATGGTGCCACCCTTGATTTCGACAAAGTAGCCCGTATTTCCGCCCCGCTGAAGAAGCGCTGCCAGGAACAGCATATCCCGTGTTTCAAACGGCCTGAGACCATCACGGGCCGCAGTGCATGTGGCATCCGGTAATTCCAGAAACATTTCCATTTTATATCTGAATTCTGTTTGAAATTTCTGGGGGGGCTATTGCTCGTCAAAAGTGATGCGAGGCTTGCCTTTAAATTCGCCCAATGCTTTGGAAACGGAAACCCTGCGTTTGGCTTCGTCCATGAGGATGTCCTTGAGAAGGTTTTCCACGGCTTCGGGAGTCAACTCGCGACCGCTCAGGGAAGAGAACGCCGCTACACGCATCAACGCTCCTTCGAGCCGCCGCACGTTGGATTGAATGTGCTGGGCTAGAAATTCCAAAATGGAGTCATCAAACTCAACTTTCATCACCTCCTCCTTCTTCCGCAAAATAGCCATGCGGGTTTCCATGTCTGGTGGCTGTAGTTCGGCAAGAAGTCCCCATTCAAACCGGGAGGCCAGACGCCCTTCGAGATTCAGGATTTCAATCGGCGCTCTGTCGCTGGAGATTACAATCTGCTTTCGAGCATCAAAGAGGGTGTTGAAGGTGTGGAAGAATTCCTCCTGCGAACGTTCCTTGCCCGCAAAAAACTGGATGTCGTCGATGAGCAGAACGTCGGCCTTTCGGTATTTGTTGCGGAATTTAACGAGCTTGCTGTTCTGGATGGCGTCGATGAATTCGCTGGTGAATTTCTCGCTGTTGAGGTAGATTACTTTCAGCTCTTTCTTGGTAGCAATGGCATGCTGTCCGATGGCGTGCATGAGGTGCGTTTTTCCCATCCCTAGACCGCTATAGACAAACAGCGGGTTGTAGATTTTGCCCGGGTTTTGCGCTACGGTCAACGCCGCCGCATGGGCAAACTGGTTGTTGGCGCCCACCACGAATGAGTCGAACGTGTTTTCTGGGTTCATTCCGGTCTGAGGGATGGCCTCTTCCTTGTATTCCGGCGACTCTACAATGGAGAACCGAATGGTTCGAGAACCGCCCAATACTTCCTGGATTACAGACTGAAGAAGCCCCATGTAGTTGGTTTCAAGCCAGACTTTGCAGATATTTTTTGTCACGCGCAACGTGACCTGCGATCCATCTGCATCCTCAAGCTGGACCGTCTTGAACCAACGATCAAACGTATCGGCGCTCACCTCTTGCTGGAGGATGTCCGTTATCTTTTTCCAAATCAGGTCGAGTTCGTACTTCATAAAATTTCCTTCACTGCATTGGGTATGCTTGGTTTCATCGTCCTCATTATCCATTGCTCCACGGCTTGACGCGTTTCTGCTGAGACGGGTTCATTGCGGGCTTTCAAGAGTTGATCGAATCGCCACTCCCCGATTTGATTTTTCACGAGAGAGAGTGTGGATCGCTCTGGCTTGAGCACGCGGTAGAAATAGGTGTCGCCGTGGACAACATTGCCCAGGTAGGTCATTAGGCAGTTGTGCTGCTCCCGCGCCTCCTCTTTTAGTAAATCGAAGTTTTCCAGGGCGATCATGGCTTCGCTGCCGGGAATTGGAGGCATGGGGAATGGAATGCTACGCATGTCAGATGCATCCACTCCATGCACATCGTACGCCAATCTTGTGCCGTGGATGCGTGCTTCCAGTTCGTCGTGAAGGTGCACGAATTGCTGAACCGAGTGGAATCGCTTCTTGCCCGCATCTCCGAGTTGTCTTTGCATGCGCATCAAATCACTCGCCGAACGCGCCATTGCGGGGCCGTCAATCCCGGAGAGTTCGTGAAGCAGTCGCGGAGTTGCTCTGCGCCGAAGAGCCTTGCTGCACAGGAATTGCATTACACCCAGGTTCAGCGAAGGCAGATGCAAGAGCGGTTTGCGCCAGGCGTGGTCTTTCAGCAAATCGCGGATCGTTAGAAGCCACGAAACACAGCAGGCTGATGCAGGGATTTTTGAGAGAACCGAAACCGAGGATTCGCACTCGGGAAAGCCGAGCGCCCCGCAAATGCTGCGACGGCGGGAATCGATAAGTCGGCGCATCGTGCGGGTGGCATACTTGGAGGGGTAAGGGCCAAATGCCCAGCAGGAAGCAAGGCAGTAGGCAAGAGCCGGGTTGCTCATGATGAGGTCGAGCGAACCAGGGCATCGCGCTGCCATCACCAGCAAGTGCCAATGGCGATCCTCGAAAGGGGCGACGGCCTTCCGAATTTTCCATGGCACATCACCAAAAAAATGCCGCACAAGTTCTCGTTCATACGCAATTGCTTCGCTCTCTTTGTGCATTTGGATCATTTTGAGCATGACCGGATCACTGGAATTTTCATATTGAACAGGTTCCGGGCTGTATTTCCATTCGAGCAGAACGGATTCCTTGGCGAATTCCCGCACTTCGGCCTTTTCGCTGTCCAGCCATTCGAGCAAACTCCAATCGGAAGCATTTGGTTGAAATGGGTCTTCGCGGTCTGGGGCGTGCCGATTGTATTGTCCCGGCTGGCATCGATGTCGGCTTCGAGTGGCCTCAATGCTCCCTTCCTGAAAATCGATCTTAGGGCGGAACCGCGACCACTGGGGTTTGCTGTAGGTTTTCGTCCATGCTGCCATTTCGGGCCACCCCTTCACCACGACCACGCGCACTTTTGAAAAAGCGTAAAGTTTGTTGTTCTTGACGCAGACACCGGGGCGGAAGCCCGGCTTTTTCTTCTTGGCTTGCTGATCATTGCTCATCAGAAGCAAGCTACCAAGCTGGGTGCGACATCCGCCGTCACACCTCTAAAAATCTTGAACGATTCAAGGCAACCAAATCATCTGGCAACATGCACTTAGTTTGCGGCCAAACTTCGTCCCTAGACGGAGGCTGGTTATGCGGTGGCGTTGAAGGTTTTCTCGAACTCTGCGGCGGCGGTCATCAGAGCCTCGAAGGTGGGCGTTTCGCCGAAGAACATCGGGCCGAGCATGGCTTGATAATCGGCGCGCCAGTCTGGAAGATGGTTGTCCGGCGGGACGAGGCGAAAGGTGCCGGGTTTGTGGGTGGTATAGTCCACCCAGGAGAAGCGGAAGAAGATTTCGCGGTGCTCGGCGACGCGTTGGAAAAGGGCTTTGTCCGCTAGGGCGCGTTCACCGACCCCGGCGCGGAGCAGGCACCAGAGGTCGTAGTAATGCCGGGCCATGCGGAGTTTGCGCGGCTTGTCGGCGGGGCGGAAGGTTTCCTCGTGGAGAAGGCAGGCTTTTTCCCAAAAAGTGCGCTCGGCGGCGAGGACGCGGACCGGGAACGAGGCATCTGGATCGAGCGCCGGGAAGAGTTCCGTCACGTAGGGCTGAATGGTTTTGTCCACATGCGGCCAGTCATCGGAACGGGCACCAAGTTCGATCTTCACCACGGAGCGTACATAGCCAGCCGCACCCGCAGGGAAGACGGAGGAGTAATGAAAAAGGAGGCACTGCCCGTCGGTCATATCGGGATCGACCTCCAATAGCCAGCCGGTTTCGCCGAGGGTGACTTTCAGACGGTCGGCGAGGGCGGGTTTCAAAGTTTCCTGCACCCATTGGCGGCAGGTCTCCATGAGGTTTTCAAGGCGCGTCTTGCGCTGCTTTTTGCTGGGAGCTTTGTCCGGTGCGGCGTCTCCACCGAAACCGAGAGCGTCCTTATCCACGATGAGGTCGATGTCCTCAGAAAACCGCTCGATGAGCTTCCACGCTTTCGAGAGCGAGGTGCCGCCTTTGAATGTAAGGTGGTCGCCGATTTCGGCCAAGGTAAAGAGTTCCCGCAGCGTCCAGCAAACCCAAAAGTCCTTTTCCACGCTGAACGCTTGCAACCCCATCTGCGACTCGACCTGCTGAAAGGCAAGGCGGCGTTCGCTGGGAGGCAGTTGGAGGAAGGCGTTCATTCTTGTATAGTCCAAATAACTGAATTTAACGAGAGGAAGCATTCTCTGACTGGCAGCTATTGGAAAGTGTCATGGTTCAGGTAGTCGGCTCCGTGAGCGGGCGCAGCAGGTCGGCGATCCAAGCGGGCGCATGGCGGAGGTCTTTACGGATGGCAGCGCAATCCTCTGAGAAAATGTAGCGGCGGAGGGCCGTGACGACTTTTTCATCCACCTGATCCTGCCCAAGGTAGCGGAGCGCCTGGATGAGGGTGCCACTTTTGCGACCGGCCGTGGCCATGTTCCGGGGCGTGGTGTGTTGCAAAATGATTTCCTGCCTCCCAATTTTCACCTTGCGGGCGGGGCCGTCCGTGAGGAACACGATGCGCGAAGGCACCTGCTCAGAGAGTCCGAGCACGTTGGCGGCATAGGCGCCCGAAGGTTGAAGGCGAATGGCATTTCGCACCACGAGCGCCCGGGCAATAGCGTCGGCAGATGGGGCAACGGTGCCAAGCACGGGATGTTCCACCGGGTAGTCGTAGAGCCCTCGGGCGAGTTGGCGGATGACGCCTGCGGCCTTGAAACGCTTCAATGCGGAAGCGACGGCATTCCGCGTGCCCAAGTCGGCCAGATGCGCCGGAGTAAATACCCACCCTCTCCCATGACCGTAAATACGATTCATGGCTTTGCTTTCGGTAGATGTCGGCTGCTTTTGCATGGAAATCTTGACACAAGTAATACCTATTTTTTGTGTCAAGAAAAGTCATTTTTTGATGCAGAGATCACTGTGTCGAGCAACTCTCGGTTCGGAGGGGAGTTTGCGTCAAACAATCATGAATGAAATTGTTTAAAAAAGGCAGGTCTCAATCTTTTTCGTCGAAGCGGCTAGACCCATCCATTTCAGGTTTTCCCTCTTTTCCGCTGCAAACCTAGGCTCGCTCATTTTGAGGGCATCACTTTGGCATCACTTTTTGCGTCCATTATTGTTCTGATTTGCCCATCGCTGTCCCATCCGCTGTGAATAACAACCTTCTTAGCCACAAGGCTTTACGGTGTATTTGCGGACATACAGGGACATACATGGACACGGCTGGACAAGGCCACAATCTAACTACGAATCAGAAGGTTTCAGGTTCGACTCCTGACGGGCGCAGTTCTTCTCGCACAACGACTTACGCAAAAGTCAAAGGCACTCCGAAATTTTTTCTCTGGACACTTCTTGGACACTCCTTCGGTTCCGATCTTCCAAATAACGGGTCTGTATCGATTTTGGAGACACGGGTGAAGCTTTCGCCGCATGATAGGCGGAGACCCGCGATAAACTGCCACTTCTCCGTGTTGATGGCTCATCTTCGGGCAAAGGTCCGTTTTCATCCCCGATAGCCAGCTTTTCCCAGATAACCTGTTGGACTTTTTCTGGCACACTCCTTTAGAGTCGTTTTGGCACTTTTTTCCCATGCCGACTTACCTTGATACGGAACATCGCTTTTACTTTGACACGGACGCACCGATTACAGCGGCGATGCTGGCCGATTCGTTTCTTGGCTTAGAGGGGATAGCGATGCCGATGTCGGCTTTGCGCAAGGCGGGCGTATCGTTCACACCGTCACCGGTTGCGGCGACGATCTCGCGCTTATCTTTGAGCGCGCCGACGATACGCATTTTCTGTTCTGCGATGACGCGAGCAAAGATGATTTCCGGGGCGTCGAGCGCGAGTTGGTCGTCCGGGAAACGCCCGAGCTGCTCACCGGTGACCACGACGGGGGCGTCGGAGCGAACCAGCCCGATCTCGCGGGCGATTGCCGCCGCGGTGTTGGGACGGTCGCCTGTAACCATGATTATGCATGACAATAGATGCATAGGGCAAAATCCGTGAATCAGTCGCGGAGTCCGGGCGGACGCGCGTAGCCAACGAATATCGAACGATTCGCTTTGCTTTCGGGGGTGCGTGAGGAGCCGTTCAGATGAAAGTCAAAAACACTCACTCCCCACCTTGATTTTCCGTGATACGAGCGCCCATTACTAGCCCCAACCATGATCTTGTTCTTTGTTCCTTTTTCTGTTCCGAGATAAATCATCGAGTGCGTCACCGGTGGATCGTGAGCGGTGCCATACGTGCCAGTCCAGAACAGCAGGTCGCCCGGGCGCAGATCATCGAGTTCGAAGGTATCCGCATTTTGGCTCAGAACCGCGCGGAAGGCGCCGGATTTCCTCAGCCAGATGTATTGGCTGCTGGCATCGCGCGGCACATTGGAGAAGCCATTCGTCTTGAGCACGTAGGAAATAAATCCGGAGCAATCCATCCCACCGTTCGCAGGATCGTCCGAACCGTAAGTGTAAGTCAAATCCTGTGCCGTCAAGACCAGCGCGGAATCGATCAATTTCCTCACCCGCAACAACTCACCACTGTATTCGATGATTTCACTCGGCATTACGGTTGCGTTTGGAGCCGCAGAGGATTTTCGGGAGTCTTCTTCGCGCTTCGTTTTAAGAGAGACCGATGGTTCGTGAGATGATTCGGTTTTCTTCACGGGATCCGGTTCGGCGTCCTGCTCGATTGTGGGCGGTTTCTTCTTCGATTTCTTCGTCGGCGTTATCGCAACGAGGTTACTGGTGAAAACGCAACAGGCAAACGCCCAGACCACCAGTCTTGAAAACGACATCGTCATTAATATCTTAGCGTAATTGCCTTATTGCTGTTCACGATGAGCAACACGATTCCGCCGACCAGCGAACCGAGGTCGACGAGCTTTTTCCGATCCGTGTAAGCGATGTCCTGGTAGGCGAACGATAGGATGCCAAGGATGATTAAAGCTATACCGATGAATGCGGCTGGTTTCATAACTTATAAGTATTTCGGCAGACTCTGCCCACGGGTGGGTTCAGTTTGTGCTTTGGAGCGCCTGTAGGTCGGCGCTCAAAGCGCCAGCCTACGGCACTCCGCAGGGTTTAGGAATTGGATGCTGCGGCAACCTCGATAGTCATATTGTTGATCACTTTGATCACCCCATAGGTGTCGGAAACCAACTTTGTAACCAGACTTTTTTCGGCAGCGTTCTTGGCAATCCCACTGATCGTAACCACGCCTTCCTTCGTCTGAATCATTGTCTTTAGCGAGCTAGTGGAACGATGAAGCATCAGCGACGTTTTGATCTGTCCAGTGATGGAAGCATCATCAATCTGTTCGCTCAGTGCTTCGAGTGGCTTGGACGGCATTTCTTTAATGGTCATTTCATTCTTAACCATTTTAACGCCTTCAACATCAATGGCGTATTCAGTAGTCAGTTCTTTTTGAGCTACGCTGGACGCCTCACCCCGCAAGCTGACAGTTCCTTTTTCCGTTGACACCTCAGTCTTGCTGGCGCTGACGTTGCGATGGAACATGAGTGCTGTTTTCACTTTTAGACTCAACCATCCGTCCGAGTGTTCGACGGGCTGTTCACCACTGACGCTCAGTTCGTTCTTCACGCTTTTGACTCCGGGCAGGCCCTCAACTGTATCCTGCGCCAGGGATTTATGGAAAGCTTCGGAGACGGTTCCTGTCAAGGTAACCATACCGTTGAGGGAGTCAGTCTTGACCGAATCGTCCTTAAGATAAGTTTTGAAAACATAGGAGTTTCCTGCCGACGATTCAATGCGGTCATCCATTTCGGATGCACGTAGAGATGAGCTATTGAAGAGCAGGGCGCTGGTGATAGCCAGGAGGGTGAGCGAGTGCGTTAATTGGTTTTTCATGATGCGTTTGATTATATTTGTTGTGTGATTGATTTGCTTGATGCGAGCAACATGGTGCATTGCCGACGGGTGGGTTGCTATGGGGTGCAACCCTACCGATCGTGTGTTGCGTAATCGGCCCTGCTGGCAGTAGCATCGGCTCAGAATCGGAACATGTCTAAGAACACGAAGGGATGGTCAAAACATGGTTCGCCTCATCCAAGGTAGGGTTATACCCCATAGCGCCCGCACGATTAACGGGATATTTTTTGCTTTTTGAACACAACAGCGGAAGGAAGAGAATGAACAGAAACGATTCCATCGTGGCGCACCACGCATCGTTAAAATACTAGAAGGATAAAATCATGGCTCTTGCCACTAATAAAACGAAACTCGTGTGCACGATCGGACCGGCATCCGAATCGCCAGAGATCCTGCGGAAAATGCTTCACGCCGGGATGAGTATCGCCCGGCTCAATTTCTCGCATGGTGATCTTTCCTGGCATAAGACTGTTATCGAAAATCTTCGTCGCGCGGCTCTTGCAGAAGGAAAGCGTGTGACGATCATGGCCGATCTCCCAGGGCCGAAGATGAGAATCGGGCGATTGTCGCAAGAGCCTATTGTATTGACGCAGGGCGATGCTTTCACCTTGACCACGGACGATATCATCGGTGATCGGCAGCGCGTCTCCGCCAGATTTCCTCGTCTTATAGCAGTCGTAAAGTTGGGTGACTGCCTGTCCATCAACGACGGCAATATTCAACTGGAAGTTGTCAAGGTCGGGGGCAAGGATGTCGAGTGCCGCGTGCATGTCGGAGGCGAGGTCCACTCTCAAGCGGGGCTGAATTTCCCGGGAATCGACCTGGGCATCAGTGCGTTTACCGAACACGACCGTGAATGCCTGAAGTTCGCACTGGAAAACGGAGTGGATGCGATCAGCCAATCCTTCGTAGAAACGTCGGCCGATGTTGACGCGGTGCGCAAGGCGGCAACAGATCTGGGACAGCACCCGTTCATCATTGCCAAGATCGAAAGAGCGAGAGCGCTGGCCCATGTCGATGAGATCCTGAAGTCCGCCGACGGGATCATGATTGCTCGCGGCGATTTGGGAGTGGAAACCCCAATAGAGAGAATTGCAGTGGTTCAGCAGCAACTGATCCGCAGGGCCAACCTATTTGGGAAGCCCGTGATCACGGCCACGCAAATGTTGGAATCAATGGTGAACCATTACCGTCCCACCCGAGCGGAAGCCACCGATGTGGCCAATGCGATCCTTGACGGCACGGATTGTGTGATGCTTTCCGAAGAATCGGCTATGGGCAAATTTCCGGTCGAGGCAGTGGAAATGCTCGCCAGGATCGCAGCCGCGACTGAGCCGTGTCGCGCCGATGTTCGTGTCCGAGAGGTCTTCGCCGGCTACAAGCGTGAAGGCGACGCTTATCTCGTGGATTTCATTTCGCGCAACGTCCAGCATACAGTGGCTTATCTTGACCCAACGGCGGTTATCGTCATCACGGCCAAAGGGAACACTGCGCGAATGGTCTCCCGCTTCAAGCTTCCCGTGTGGATCGCGGCCGTAGCCCCGGAAGAAGCAATCTGTCAGGGCCTCCAGTTCTCATACGGAGTGTTTCCGGTTCACGCGCCGGAACATCCTGGGGATTTGAACGCGTTTGCCAGACGCTGGGTGAGCAGTGAAGGACTGGCCGAGGGACTGGTCGTGCTGACGGAAGGCCCTTCCCACGATAAACCAGGCGCGGCCCCTCGCTTGGAAATCTTCGATCTATCCGCATCGCGATAACCCCTAAAGCATCCGATACGCTTTGATTAAACCACGAGATAAGAAGTTTCATTTTATGATAAAGTCAGAAATTACCGTCGCTGAATACCTGATCACCCGGCTGAAAGAAATCGGGGTGGATCACCTCTTCGGCGTGCCGGGAGATTTTGTCCTCGGTTTCTTAAACCAGGTAATGGAAAGCAACCTGAAGTATGTCGGCACATGCAATGAACTCAACGCGGCCTATGCCGCCGACGGCTACGCGCGGATTCGGGGCGTTGGCGCGTTTGTCTCGACCTTTGGGGTCGGAGAACTGAGCGCCATCAACGGCGTGGCGGGAGCATTCGCCGAAAGAGTGCCTGTGGTGGTGATCACGGGCTCGCCTCCAACGGTTGATTTCCGCACGCGGCCGCTGTTGCATCATACCTTGGGTGATTATCAGATCCCCTTGAAAATGTATGAGAAAATCACCGCGGCCGCCACCCAACTTGCTTCTGCTGAATCGGCCCCTGCTGAGATTGATCGGGTGTTGTCGGCTTGTCTTTTTCACCAACAACCAGTTTACATCAGTCTTCCCTCGGATGTGGTGATGATGAAATGTAACCGACCGAAGGCTTTCCTCTTCCCAACACCCGGCCCTAGTGATCCAGATGCGCTCGGAGAGGCAATCCGGGAAGCGCTTGGAATGCTGACTATGGCGCGGGAACCGATTGTAATCGGCGACGTGGACTTGATTCGCTTCAAGCTACAAAAGGAATTCGCAGGTTTTCTCGACAAAACGGGTTTTCCGTATGTCACCATGATGCTTGGTAAAACCGTAATATCAGAGCATCACCCGCAATTTATCGGCCTCTTTGAGGGGGATCGGAGTCGCGACTACGTGCGGAACCGGGTCGAGTCCGCCGACTGCATTCTCCAACTTGGGGCCTTGATGACCGATTTTAACACGGGGGGATTCACAGCGAACCTCGACGACTCCAAGACGATCAGCGCCAACATCCGTTCCGTGAAGATCAAACACCACTATTATGAGAACGTGTATCTCCGCGATTTTATCCTTGGGCTGGCAAAAAAGCTTTCACGACGCGATCCCGCGACTCTTAAGATTCAATGCGCCGCAAATGGCTGTGTACACAGGCATACGGAGCCGTACCAACCCGATGCGCCCAAACCGCTGACTATCAAGCGTTTTTTCGACCGCATAAGTCATTTCATAAAAAACGATTCCATCGTCATTGCTGAAACAGGCGTATCTCTCTTCAGTGCCGCAGAGATGCTCATGCCGGAGGGAGCGACCTTCATCGGGCAGACCTTTTATGGATCGATTGGCTATACGGTCGGGGCAACCTTGGGAGCCAGTATGGCAGCGCGAGACCGGCCCACCGTATTGTTTGTGGGGGATGGCTCTTTTCAAGTCACTTGCCAGGATCTCTCGACGATAATTCGCAACCGTCTCAACCCCGTCATCTTTCTCATCAATAATGACGGGTATACGATCGAGCGGGTGATCGTCGATCGCCCCTACAACGATATCCAACCCTGGCACTATCACAAACTCGTGGACGTATTTGGAGGAGGGCTGGCCCTTGATGTCCGCACGGAAGGGGAGCTGGAAGATGCGCTGGCAAAGGCTGCAATAGCGGACAGCCTCGTATTTATCGAGATTCACACAGGGCGGCTGGACTGCCCCGAGTCCCTTCGCAGTGCAGGTCGGTCCATGGCGAAGACAAATCAACTCGACTGAGGAAGCGCACTATTTAGCGCCACGCTTAATGAAGGAGAGACAATGACAAAAACTGCTGACGACGCAAACAACATGACCACCATGAAGGCCCTTGTCTTCCACGGGCCTAATAGCCTGGCGTTGGAGGATAGGCCCAAGCCGACGCTCATCGAGGCAACGGACGCCATCGTGCGGATTACCACGACGAGCATCTGCGGAACCGACCTGCACATTCTAAAAGGCGACGTGCCGACAATCACCGACGGGCGCATTCTCGGCCATGAGGGAGTGGGGATGATCGAGGAGGTGGGAACGAATGTATTGGGCTTTCACAAAGGGGACAAAGTAATCATCTCCCTTATTACCTCCTGTGGCAGGTGCAGTTTCTGCAAGAAAGCGATGTATTCCCATTGTCTCAACGGCGGCTGGCGGCTGGGCAATAGTATCGACGGCACTCAGGCCGAATACGTGAGAATCCCTTTTGCGGATACCGGCTTGCATCTGCTGCCGCCTGGGGTCGATGAAGAAGCGGCGGTCATGCTCAGTTGTATTCTCCCCACCGGGCTGGAATGTGGGGCGCTCAACGGGCAAGTGAAGCCGGGGGACATCGTGGCGATTGTCGGCGCTGGTCCAGTGGGCCTTGCCGCCTTGCTCGCCGCGCAACTCTACTCGCCAGCCGAGATTATAATGATCGATCTCGATGAGAACCGGCTGGAGGTCGCCCGCTCGTTCGGCGCTACAAGGATCGTGAACAGCTCGGAGGGGAAGGCTGCAGAGCGGGTTATGGCGCTGACGCAAGCCGCCGGAGTGGACGTGGCCATCGAGGCTGTCGGCCTCTCCGCGACCTTCGACATCTGCCAGGCGATCATCGCCCCTGGCGGGCGCATTGCCAACGTCGGCGTTCACGGCAAATCGGTGGAACTTCACCTCGAAAGACTCTGGGCTTCCAATATAACGCTCACCACGCGCCTGGTAGACGCGGGGACAACGCCAATGCTTCTTAGAATGATCCAATCGGGACGCCTCGACTCAAAGAAACTCGTCAGCCACCGGTTCGAGCTATCGAAAATCATGGAGGCGTACCATACCTTCGGGAACGCCACAAAAGAACGCGCGTTAAAGGTGGTAATCAAGAACGCGCCATCGCGGACGAAGCTCTAATGCAGGCTATTACCTCCAGCGCATGAATGTTCCTTTTTCCAATGAAGCGAAAATTCACAGTGTTCGTGTTTGTGCTGGTGTTTGTATCGGAGTCCTTCAGTGCGCAAACATCTGCCCTCTCTCTGGATAAGGCAGAGCCAAATAACCTCAGGGTATTTGTCGATCCGTGTTCCACTTGGGTGTCCTTGGATAAAGTCCGACTGATTCTCAGTCCGCTGACTCTTAAGGGGAAATTTTACCTTGCGGATTACCAGATCAAGGTGGTGCCCTATTTTTTTAAGAACGAGAAAGGCACCATGGTATTGGATGCGTCAGGCCCCATGGTGCGCAAACTCTTGAAAGGAACCGCAGTGCCTTTTACCGGAAAAGCCACCAATACCAAAAACGGCAGGATCAAGGTCATCGTTGGCAAGGCAACACCATCAGCGAATGATCGAGGCAGCGTTACCGTTTCGATTGCTACAGAAAATGGCATGGTGGTCTTCAACAGCTTCTACCACATTGGAAAGTAGTGTGTTCTGTAGGCCCGGGAAAAGGGGGCGTCATACAGCAAGCTGAGGTGGCCCCGATTTCTCCCAGCATTGTTCTCTTTCAGCACGACTTTTCGGGTAACCCAAACAGCGAACAGTATATAGGGTGAACACCCCATATACAAACTTCATCCCACGTCTCATTTTGTCACCTGAAATAAAACCAAAATTCTAATCGAAAGAACAAATATGACGCCCACGAGAAAAGTAGTATCCCGCGCCGCAGCCCCCGACAAAAAAGTAAAAACTCCCATGCGAGCCCGAAATACTTCTAAACAATCGACAAATCAAACTCGGCCAACTGGCGTTACTGCAAAACCAAATATATGCATCGCCTCGGCGATAGCGGTTTTAAGCCTTCTGACAATTGCGCCCGGCGCAAAAGGGCAAGCTGTTTCCCTGGGATCGGCAGAGAATTTTACAATCGTCAGTGCACAGGGGGTCACCAATTCCGGACCTACCTTCATCACGGGAGACATTGCCCTTAGTCCGAACATTTCGATCACGGGTTTTACCTTCGCACCCGCTGTAAGCGCAGGGGTCTTGAAAACAGGAAGTGTGCACTCCAATGATACGCTGGCAACACAAGCCCAGACCAGCGCGCTCGCCGCTTTTAATACTTTAGCTGGGCTATCATATCTTCCAGTAAACAACAAAACGGGCCTGGATTTGGGCGGTATGACACTCACACCGGGCGTTTACCATTTCGATACATCTGTAGGTCTAACAGGAAATCTCACACTGGCTACTGGAGCCGATCCCAATGCGGTATTTGTTTTTCAAATCGGGAGCACGCTGACTACAGCGGTGGGAGCTTCTGTCGTTGTAACGGGTGCAGGCGCGGGAAGCGACCCCAATGTATTTTGGCAAGTGGGCAGTTCAGCAAGTCTGAACACCAACGCGGTATTTGACGGAAATATTCTCGCCTCGGCCAGCATTAGCTTTGGAACGGGTTCTACGCTCACGGATGGCAGAGCGATTGCCTTGAACGGAGCCGTGACGCTGCTCGGCAACACGCTCTCCGCCCCTCCCCCGCCTCCAGCGGGCCCCGGTCGTTTTTGGAATGGCTCGACCGGCAATCTTTGGTCATCCTTAACAAACTGGTCCACTACGGCGGCAGGCTTAGATCAGACCTCTCTCGTTCCAGGCGCAGATGTTGTTTTTTCGGTCACCGGTCCCACTCCCTGGCCCCAAAACCAGAATACAATCCTCGACGTCAACACGACGATTTCGAGTCTTACTGTAAACGATCCGGCGGCGGTGACAATTAGCGGTCCAAATACCCTTACGATTTCATCTACGGGGCTTTTAACGGGAATCAATATCAATAGCGGTGCTGGATTGACCACCATCAGCAGCAACCTGATGCTGGGCAATCTATCCCAAATCATCGCCGTGAACAATGCGGCGGGCATGCTCATCAGCGGCGTGGTTGGAGGGAGCATTGGGCTTACCAAGGCGGGAACGGGCCTCTTGACGTTGACCGGCATCGAAACCTACACAGGCCCCACGGTAGTCACTGGCGGCGCGTTGCAAATCGGCGACGGGGTCACGCCGGGGACATCCATTGCCTCCTCGAACTCGGTTCTCGTCAGCAATAGCACCGTATTAGCCATCGATCTCAAGAGCGGGGAGACATTTGGCAACAGTGTCACCGACAACGGGTTGATCGAAACGATTGCCACAGGCACAAATACGTTATCCGGCATTCTAAGCGGCAGCGGCGGGGTCCTTGAAAGCGGAGCGGGCACCACCATTCTAACTGGCGTCAATACATATACGGGTGCAACGGCAGTTATCAACGGCACGCTCCAGGTGGGCAACGGGGCCACTGGTTCGCTGGCCGCATCCAGCCCGGTAAGCGTCAGCGCAGGAACGCTAGCCATCAACCTCGGCGATGGAGGTGCCTTCGCGAATAATGTGACGGACAACTCGCTGGTTACAACCATCGCAGATGGCAAAAACATTCTGTCGGGTGTTATTAGCGGCATCGGCTCCCTCGCACAGAATGGCAAGGGAATTACCGTCCTCACCGGGGCCAATACGTTTACTGGTCCGACCACGGTCAACCTTGGCACACTGGCGGTGAATGGCTCGATAGCCGGAAACGCATTCGTTAACGGCGGAACACTCCGTGGCTTCGGTCGGATCGGCGGCAACGTCACCAATCGCTCTCTGGTTGTTCCCGGCGACGCAGTTGCGCCAGGCACTCTGACAATTGGAGGCGATTACACCCAGACTGCACAGGGGGTGCTCGGCATCCGGCTTGCATCGACGTCTAATTTTGACCGACTGATGGTCGGTGGAGGAGCCAATCTGAATGGCACATTGGCAGTCGGGTATTTGAATGGCTTTACAGCAAAGCCCGGCGATGAATTTAAAATTATAGAGACGCAGATCGGAGTGAATGGTCAGTTTAGCCAATTCGTCGATGCCCATGCCAATTCCAATCCGCTTCTGACATTGAAGGTGATCTATCTGCCTGAAAGTGTGCTTTTAAAGGTCGACCAGAAATCGTTTAAAACGGTTGTGAAAAATGCCTATCCGCCCGAGGCGTCCGTGGGAAATAACGGCGCCCTCTCCAATGAAATATCGGTCGCCCAGTCCCTCGACAAGTTGGCAGCAGCAAAGCCTGCCGCTCCTCTCATTCTGGAACTCGACAGTCTCTCCTCGGTACATGATGTGGTTGCAGCCCTCAACGTGATTTCACCTGAGGATTTCGCGGCAATTTTCAATGCAGGTATCGCGATCTCCAACGTGCAGGTCGGTAACATCGAACGGCGCCTTGAAGAAGCCCGGATGGGTTCAACCGGCTTCAGCGATTCCGGCCTCGTCTTAACCGATTCGCGCGGCGCGCAGAACTACGACAACAGCGGCAAGAACGTGCTCCGCCCTGACGGAAAGGTTGAATCCTTCAAAGAAACATATACCCCAACCACTGAGGACACAAAACGCTGGGGTTTCTTTGCTGCAGGCGTAGGAGAGTTCACGGATGTCGAGAACACTGGTTCCGCCCGCGGTTCGGATTTCACAACTGGCGGGGTAACCGTGGGGGCCGATTATCGAGTCTCCGATCATTTTATACTTGGTGCGACGATGGGTTACGCCAACACCACATCCGATCTGAATGCTGGTGGACGCTTGAATATCGACAGCGGAAAAGGCAGCTTATATGCGACCGTCTATGACAATGGCTTTTATGTGAACGGCGTTGTGGGCGGTGGAGTGAGCTCTTACAGCACCCGACGCGGCACCTTTGGGGGAATCGCTCGTGGGGATACGGATGGAACGGACATCAATGCTCTCATCGGTACGGGTTACGATTTTCACATCGGCGCATTTACCGTGGGTCCTGTCGCCTCGATCCAATACACCGAAGTGAGGATCAACGGATTCACAGAGAAAGGGTCGCTCGCGCCGCTGTATATCAACTCTCAGAGCTACGATTCATTGGCGTCTAAACTCGGCGCAAGAGCCTCCTATGCTTTGAAAATGGGAAGCGTAATCGTGACCCCAGAAGTTCGCGCACAGTGGCAGCATGAATACCTCGACGATCGCGCGGGCGTCAGCTCCAGCTTCGGAGGAGGAGACTCCTTCACAGTTTACGGCCCCCATATCGGTCGCGACAGCCTCGTCCTTGATGCGGGAGCATCGGTTCAATTAACTTCCAGTTGCGCCGTGTTTGCCTTCTATACTGGCGACATCGGCCGCCAGAACTATACATCTCATGCCATTAACGCGGGCGTGCGGTTTAGTTTCTAAAGATTCCAGAAACCCATCATTTCTCTCTTTCAGCACGAACTTTTCTGGTGGCTCAAACATCGAACAGTATATGGGGTGAACACCCCATATACAAACTTCATCCCACGTCCCATTTTGTCACCTGAAATAAAACCCAAACTCTAATTGAAAGAACAAATATGACGCCCACGAAGAAAGTAGTATCCCGCTACATCGCCTCGGCGATAGCGGTTTTAAGCCTTTTGGCAATTGCACCCGGCGCAAAAGGGCAACCTGTTTCCCTGGGAGCGGCGCAGGATTTTACGATTGTCAGTGCCGCTGGGATCACCAATTCTGGACTTACCGTCATCACGGGAAACATTGCCCTCAGTCCGCTCACCACGATTACGGGCTTCGGTGTCGGCGAAGGCGTGGTGACAGGAATTGTCCACAGCAATGATGAACTGGCGATACAAGCTCAGACCGACGCTCGTGCCGCTTACACTGTTTTAGCTGGCCTGACACCGCCCATCGACAAGTCCGGCTTGGACTTGGGAGGAATGACGCTCACACCGGGTATTTACCATTTCAGTACAGCGGCCGGGTTAACGGGAAAGCTGACCTTGGATACACTGGGCGATCCCAACGCACTTTTCGTTTTTCAGATCGGAAGCACACTGACCACGGCGGTGGGGTCTTCTGTAGTTGTTACGGGTGCAGGCGCGGGAGGCGACCCCAATGTGTTTTGGCAAGTCGGTAGCTCGGCAACGCTTGGCACCAACACGGCATTTGATGGAAATATTCTCGCCCTCGCCAGCGTGAGCCTCGGAACGGGCACCGATGTCGTGAATGGCAGAGCAATTGCCCTGAACGGAGCTATTACGCTGCTCAATAACAATATCTCGGCAGTTCCGGAACCTGCGACATGGGCGATGTTGCTTTCCGGCATGGGGGTGTTTGGCTTCTGGAACTGGCAGCGGATGCGTCAACATTCCAACCCGTAATCACCGCAGCGCCATAGGCTACCTGGACTTCGTTATTCCATGAGCCTCGTTATCCCCCCAAAGATCAGGCCGAAACTGTTCAGTTCATCCCATCGCGCCGTTTGATCAGCGCGACCTTCACGACTTCGTTGACGACAAGGCACGAAACCATCGCATAGGCAAAAATCGCGAGCGTCTGCCACCAGGGCAGTGGGATGAACCCCGGGAGCCCCACGAATGTCAGGACGGTGCCCACAAGCGTTTCCGCGATGACCGCCGCCGCTACAGCCTTGCTGGGCAGCGTTGCCCAAAACCAGCGGCGCTCCCGCGCGGACACGATGGAGAACGCGGCGAAGTAGAGCAGTGTCAGGAAACTGAATGTATAGAGGGCATTATCGCTCGTCGCCAATCCGCAACACGACCAGCCAACCCACAAGGCAAAGAGAGCTTCCGCGACCATTAAAGCGCCCAGCAACACGGAGATCATGATGAGGCGCCCAATGTTCCAAGTCTCCGGTTTCTTGGAAGGGCGAACATTGTCAGTGGCCAAGGATATCTTTGCAAAGTCTGTTATGAAGACCAGCAGCAGCATCGCAAAGACGGATATTACGAACTTGCCGGTCACCACGAACGCGATGGCTACGAAAGCCGTTTTCAGGATCGTTCGGCTGATCTTGTTAATGATGTAGGTCAGGATGCGCTGGTAGATCGTCCGCCCCTGCTCCACCAACGCCACGATGTTCGTCAACCCCGGTTCCGTTAGGACGACGCTCGCGGCCCCTTTGGCCACGTCGGTTGCGGTGCTGACAGCAATGCCCACTTCAGCCTGGCGGAGCGCGGGTGCATCGTTGACGCCGTCGCCCGTCATTCCAGTCACATGCCCCGCAGCCTGCAGATGCTTTACGACGATGTATTTGTCCTCTGGAAACACCTCTGCGAAACCATCGGCACCCGCCAAAAAATCAACCGTCTTGTTGTCGGCCCGCGCGCTCGCGGCCTTCAACTCCGCCATGGGCCGGATGTTGGGCAACCCGACTCCGCGCGCCATTTCACTGGCGATTGCCATCGCGTCGCCGGTGAGCATCTTCACCGAAACGCCGAGGTCGTGGAGTGCAGCAATGAGTTGTTTCGCCTCCGGTCGAGGCGGATCATATAGCGTTACCAACCCGACCAAGGCGAGCGCGCCCGTCTCAGGGCCTCGCGCTACCGCCAGTGTGCGATATCCTTTCAATGCCGATTCGCTGACCCGCGCCTCCAGAGTCTCGATGTCCGCGGGCTTGATTCCACAGGCTTTGGCAACCGTTTCCACGGCACCTTTTATTACCCGCAGCCGCTGACCGCTCTGCTCGACCACGGCTTCCGTGCGCCGATTTTTCGCATCAAACGGCGCAAAGGAGACGGGCGTAACCTTGGGAAGGTTTTCGAAGATGTGCCGCTCCTTCGCCGCTGCGAGGAATGCGAGGTCAAGCGGATCTTGGTTGGCTTCTTGCGACGCGAGTGCGCCGACAAAGAGCACTTCGGATTCAGTCACGCGCTCCAGCGGGATTACGCCGGTGACGGCCAATTGATTCATGGTAATCGTGCCCGTCTTGTCCACGCAGAGCACGTCCATTGTTGCTGCATCCTCCGCAGCACTCAGGCGGGTGACTAGCACACCGCGTTTTGCCAACTCCTTCGACCCGACGGCCATGCTGACCGTGAACATGACGGGTAGTGACATCGGTATTGCGCTCATCAGCAGAATAAGTATGAGTGGAACCATCTCGATAAGCGGCGTGCCGCGCATGCGAGACAAGACAACCACCATGCCCAGTAACGCGCCGACGACCAGTAAGAGCCAGCGGACGACCTTGGCCATCACCGCATCGATGTGATATTTCGGACGCGCCTCCTGCACAAGTTGCGTGGTGCGGCCAAAGTAGGTCTTCGCCCCAGTCAGTATCACCACGCCGTTGCCTTCGCCCCGACGGACGACGGCCCCCGACGAAAGCACTTCGCCCGGAGCCTTTTCCGCGTCTTTCGATTCGCCGGTGAGCGCCGACTGGTCCAAGGTCAATGCGCCCGTGAGGAGTTTCACATCCGCCGGGATAATATCGCCCGGGCGCACGCGAACGATGTCGCCGGGAACCAGTTCACGAGCGGGAATGACCTGCCAACTCGCATCGCGCAGGACGCGCGCACTGACCTGCAACCTTTGCCGAAGTGCCTCAACAACACCGGCGGCCCGGCTCTCCTGCAAAAAACTTACCACGGCGTTGATAACCAGCAACGCGCTCACCACTACGAGATCCGAGTATTTTCCGAGCACGGCCGACAGAACCATGATCAGCTCGAGCATCAATGCCGAAATTCCCCAGAATTTCCCGAGAAATTTGAGGATTGGATGCGTTTTTATTTCCGCTACTTCGTTGTAACCGTGCTCCTTCCGGCGGACGTCCACCTCCGCGCGCGGGAGCCCAGCGGCGGGGTTGACATGGAGCGCCGCGAGTGTATCGGGAACAGACGCAGAAGCAACATCAGCGGGAATGGCGTTTACTTGCTTCGAGGATGCCCGCTCGGCTTCGGAGTTATTGGGGGTCGTTTGCATGGGGACATCCTCTATCTGGCAAAGCCAAGGCCAGTAGAATAGAAAGCGAATTGTCACTGACTTATCGCCACACGGCCTCGCTTCGTGGCGTAGACGCGCCGCTACAGTTCAACCTTCCACAGTGAAGCCGACTTTGATGGTCACCTGCCAATGCTCCACCTTTCCCTTGTTTATATTTCCGCGCGTTTCGACCACCTGGAACCAGCACAGGTTCTTGACTGTTTCGTGAGCGCGCTTAATGGCCTTATCAACTGCATCCTCAATGGAAGTGGTTGAGGTTCCGGTAAGTTCGATGAGTTTATAGACAGGGTCTTTCATGGCAGGTTCTGTTAGTGAGGGAATTTCATTTTGATGACACCAAGTTAATCCTCACTTTTTGAAGGAGACTACGTGACGGGCGGCCCCTTTACCATGGGGTAAAACCCTACCATAGATAAGGGAATTCACAGCAAACCTATAGGCGCTCAGATTAGCGATGGATGAATGGGAGGCAATCAAGGCGAACACGCGCATATCGTCGTGCGCCGCAAATTTTTACAGAGCGCGGTCGACTCTCTATTCCGTCGTTTTTCCGTCGAAATGCTCGTTGTCCGCCTCAGCATCAGCGCGGGTATGATGGACAACTCCGTCCCGATGATTCGGAGGTGAATAAAACGTATAGAGCTTCATGGGAACACTGCCCGTATTGATAATGTTGTGATTCGTCCCAGCCGGGACGACCCCTGCGAAACCGGATCGAATCGGCGTCCGAACACCATCGAGAACAGCCTCACCTCCTTCCTTCGCAACTGTTCCGGCTTGTTTCAATTGCGTGTCGGCTTCCTTAACCAGCCCGCTTCCGGGTACACCAAACACCGAAAGCAAGGTTCCAACCGCTTGAGATGTCGATCCTCCCAACGTGAGGCGCTTGGCGTAGCGGTTCAGTTTATCCGCTCTTTCGGCGGCTTCTGCCGCCCCGGTTTTAGGGCGTGATTAAAAGTGGTTTGCCTGAGCGCCAACGGCGCTAGCTATACCAGCCTTGGGCAACGCCCAAGGACTTACGGCGAAGAAGGAAAGAGGGCTGTAGGCCCGCACTATTGCTTTGCACGGTTGGATGGTGCGGCCCTTCAG
>CAIYQA010000315.1 GCA_903928175.1 uncultured Spartobacteria bacterium
ATGGGAACGATTACTGTTTGGAGCATCTCCGTTCTGATGTCCATTCTGGCTAAAATTCTGGGCGTTTTTTTCGCCATCGACCTGCTGCTCTGGTGGCGCAGCGCCCGCCTGTTGGGGCGCGCTACGCCCCCGGCTGTGCGGCTGGCGGTGCACGGTTTCTTCACGGCGCAAATCGCCACGCTGGGGGCGATGATTTGGAGCGGGGCTCACCAAATCAGCACTCTGCTTCTTTCCGCCCCGATGTTGGGGTTGGCTTTTCTGTGGCATTTGCTGGTCGCCCCGCTGGCACTCGTCGGCAACCTGCTCGGGCTCTTGGTTGAGGCGGCGATGGGGTGCTTTCGTTTTTTCACACAGAGACCGGCGACTGCCCCGGCAGACCCCGATGGGATAAGCCGCCGCAATTTCCTGGGAACGCTGGCTGCGTTGGCTCCGCCGTTTTTCACCCTGGGCCTTGGGGCCATTGCCGCGCGCCAACTCGGCCAATTTCGCATCCGGCGGCTGACCCTCCACATTCCCACTTTGCCCGCCGCGCTGGACGGGATGACCATTGCCCACCTGACCGATTCGCATGTCGGCCCGTTCACCAAAGGGCGCGAGCTGGACGTGATCGTGAAGGAAGCCAACCAGCTGAAGGCCGATTTGATGCTGTTTACGGGCGATCTCATCAACCACGACCTCACGTATTTGCCCGAGGCCCTGGAGATGTTGCGCGGCTTGCAGCCCGAGCCGGTGCTGTGCGAAGGCAACCACGATTTGATGGAAGGCCGCTCTCGGTTTGAGAGCCCGGTCAAGGCCGCCGGGTTCCGCCTGCTCGTGGATGAATCCGTCACGGTTTCCGTCCGCGGCCAGCCGGTGCAACTGCTCGGGTTGCGCTGGAGCGGGCCCGGCAATTTGGAGGATCGCCATGACGAAACTGGGATCGCCACCTCCATGAACGCCCTTTTGCGGCAGCGCGATCCCGCGGCTTTCCCGATCCTGCTCGCGCATCATCCTCACGCGTGGGATTATTGCGGCGACCTGCCGCTGACGCTCTCGGGCCATACGCACGGCGGGCAGTTGATGCTGAATCCGCAAACCGGTTTTGGCTCCCTGATGTTTCGCTACTGGTCGGGTCTCTACAGCCGTCCCGCGACTTCCGCTCACCCGGCGCAAACGCTGGTGGTCAACAACGGGATCGGCAACTGGTTCCCCCTGCGCACCGCCGCTCCGGCGGAGATCCTGCACCTCACACTCCGGCGCGGGTGATCGAAAAACTATTTACAAAAGCCTCCGTTCGCCGAAAATCTCTCTTTCCACCATGAAAACCGTTGCCCTGCTTCTTCTTGTGCTTTCCCTCTCGTTGTTTCTGGGCGGCTGCGCCTCGAATGCGGAAGACCAGGCCTTTTTTGAAACCGGCTGGCGGCATCCCGGCGAGAACGAAGCCCGCCTGGGCCGATAAGATCGTTAAACGGCCCATCGAGCAGATGGCGCTCGGTGCCGTAGCCCCCGTTGTTGAGCACAAGCACGACGGGGCGCAATCCCTGGCGCAAAGCGGTGGAAAGCTCCACGCCGGTCATTTGAAACGCGCCATCGCCCACCAAAACCAACGGACGCAGCGCGCGATGGGCGATCTCCGCCCCGATTGCCGCCGGAACGACAAATCCCATGGAGGCGTAATAGGCGGGCCCGAGGAATTCCGTCCGCTGGTGGATGCGCCAATCGTGGGAACGCTGTCCATGAAGAGAACAACGTCCCGGCCCGAATTTTCGCGCGGGAAAATACGCTGCAATGGACCGCCGCAGGGCCGGGCGGCCGCTTTACTCCTCTTCCGGCTTCGGTTCGCGCGAGAGGATTTCGACCAGGACTTCCCGGGGCGATTTGCCGTTGAAAAGCAACCCGTGCACAGCGTCGATGATGGGGGTTTCCACGCCGAACCGCCGGGCACATTCGTAGGCGCTCAATGCTGTGGGCACCCCCTCGGCGACCATTTCCATGGAGGCGGCGATCTGCTCGGGCGTTTCCCCGCGACCGAGGCGCTCGCCCACGGAGCGGTTGCGGCTGTGGCGCGAGAAGCAGGTCACCATCAAATCCCCAATCCCGCTAAGACCCCGGAAAGTGGCCCGCCGCCCGCCCAGCGCGGTGCCGAGACGCACAAGCTCCACCAGCGCCCGGGTCACGAGGGCCGCTTTGCTGTTGTCTCCGAAGCCGAGGCCATCGCTCACGCCCGCCGCAATGGCAAAGATGTTCTTGAGTGCGCCGCCCAGTTCGATTCCCGCCACGTCGGTGCTGGTATAAACGCGAAAAGTCTGGCTGTTCAGGGCGCCCTGGATTTGCTCGGCGAGCGCTGCGTCCGCGCAACCCAGCACGACGGCGGTGGGCATGGAGCGGGCCACTTCCTCCGCATGGCTCGGCCCGGAAAGAACGGCAATGCGGCTCTCCGGCAGCGCTTGGGCGAGGATTTCGCTCATCCGCAGTCCGCTTCCCTGTTCGATGCCTTTGGTGAAGGAGACGAGCGGCCCGCGCGGCGCGACCTCGGCGAGCCGTGCAGCCACGCCCCGCATCCCCTTGGAAGGGGGCACGACCAGGAGCATCTCCGCGTCGGCCACCTCGTGCATGTCGGCAGTGACGGTGATGTTGTCGTGCAGGCGCACTCCCGGCAAAAACGGGGTGTTCACGCGGGTGGCGCGCAGTTCCTCCACGTGGTGCGGCTCAAAACCCCAGAGAGTGACAGGCCGCCCCTTGGAGGCCATAAGATTGGCGAGAGCGGTTCCCCAGCCCCCTGCCCCGATGACGGCAATGCGGTTGTTCATTTTTTCTTTTCGAATCGGTTTTCAGTGCCCGCGAGGAGTCGTTGAATATTGCTGCGGTGCCGCCAGATGGCCAACAGCGAGATGGCCAACGTGAACCAAAAGATCGCGCCCAACCGCCCTTGCAGCAGCCAGACGATGATGGGCAAAGAGACCGCCGCGACCACCGAAGCAAGCGAGACGTAGCGCGAGGTCTTGAAGACAATCCCCCAAATCACCAGACCGAGGATGGCGACCATGGGCACCAGCCCGAGCAGGACGCCCGCTCCGACGGCGACCCCCTTGCCCCCCTTGAACCCCAGCCACACGGGGAAGCAGTGCCCAAAAAAGCAGCCCAACGCGGCAACAATGCCGAGTTGATCGGCATCCAACGGCCAGCCACCGGTGGCGGGCAGGGCAAGGCTGAGGAACCGCATCGCAAACTGCACCGCCACGACGCCTTTGAGCACGTCGAGTGCAAAAACCAGCACGCCCCAATTGCAGCCCAGCGTGCGGAAGACATTGGTCGCGCCGATGTTGCCGCTGCCGTGCTGGCGAATATCGATCCCACGGCATTTACTCACGATGTATCCCCAGGGGATCGACCCCAGGAGATACCCGGTCAGGACGGCAACAAAAACAGTCTGCATGGGCGGAATTCTCTCTGGGAGTGGCTGCGCGGCAAGCAAATTGCGCCAGAGGCAAGAGTTCACCCCGAAGGAGGCGAAGCGCATTTCCTGAGCGCCAAACAAGCATGTCCCGGCCCGTATGAGTTCGCCGTAGCAACCGAAGGAAGCGAAGCGCATTTCCTGAGCGCCAAAGGCGCGGCTCCATACCAGCCTGGGCTGGAGCGAAGCGAAGGCCCAGGACTTTTCGCGTCAAAGCATGAGGGCTGAAGGCCCGCACCATAACCGTCGCGAAAAATGGTGCGGGCCTTCAGCCCTGGCGTTTTTCCACTCCGGGTCCTGGGGCGTTGCCCAGCAACTGGTATGGGGTCGCGCCTTTGGCGCTCAAGAGCGCAGGAACTGCGTCAGGAGGGTGGCTGCATGAGCGCGATCGGGGGGAGGTCCCCACCTCCCGAAGCATCTCTGCTAAACCTAAAAAAGAGGGTATTATTTCTCCAGCCGGATTTCCGCCGAACGCCCGTGGGCGTCGAGCCCTTCGATGGCGGAGAAAGTCTGGATCACCGGCAGCGAGGCGCGCAACGATTCCGCGTCGAAGCGCACGAGACTTGTCCGGCGCTGGAATTGATCAACGGTGAGACCGGGGAACGATTTGCCAGCGCCGCCCGTGGGAAGTTCGTGCGAGGGGCCTGCCACGAAATCCCCCCCGACGACCGGCGAATAGCCGCCCAGGAAAATCGCCCCCGTGGTGCGCAGTTGCAAGGCGACGGCATCATCCTGCGCGGTGACGACCGAGGCGTGTTCGGGAGCGAAGCCGTTGCAAAGCGCCACCGCATCCTCAATATGCTCCATCAATACCAGGTAGGTGCTGGTTTGGAGCACTTCCTGGATGTGCACCGCACGGGAGAGCCGGGCTGCTTGCGCGGCGACCTCGCGTTCGACGGCGGTCAGGAGTTCGGCGGAATCGGTGGCAAGCACGACCAGGCTGTTGTGGCCATGCTCGGCTTGCGCCAACAGATCGGAGGCGACCCAGGCCGGATGGGCGGTCGCGTCGGCGATCACAAAAATTTCGCTGGGTCCCGGGAGGAGATCCACGGCGACGCGTCCAAACACCTGCCGTTTGGCCTCGACCACGTAAGCGTTGCCAGGGCCGTAGATTTTAGCAACGGGGCGGATGGATTCCGTGCCGAATGCCAGCGCGGCTATGGCCTGGGCTCCGCCCACTTTGTAAATCTCCGTGGCCCCCGCGTATTGAAGCGCGAAGAGGAGCGCGTCATTGACGCTCCCATCCGGTCCGGCGGGCGTGGCGACGACGATCTCGGGCACCCCGGCCACGGCCGCCAGCGTGCAGGTCATCACCGCAGTGGAAACCAGCGGCGCAGTGCCGCCCGGCACGTAAATACCCACGCGCTGGAACGGGTCGAAACGCTCGCCGACTTGCACCCCCTGGGCATTGCGGCCCGACCAGTCGTTGCGGCGGCTTTTCTGGGAAAACTCCTGGACGTTGAAATGCGCGGCGGCGATGGCCTCCTTGGTGGCCTGCGAAACGCGAGCCACGGCGGCTTGGATCTCCGGCTCGCTCACCCGAACGGTCAAGCCGGTGAGCGCCGCTCCGCCAAACTTCGTCGTCAACTCAAACAGGGCGGCATCCCCTTCGGCCCGGATGCGGCGGACAATCTCCGTCACCGTGGCTTGGACTTCGGCGCCCGGTTCCGCCTGGCGGTCGAGAAAACGAATGGCTTGGGAAAAATCGGGATCGGAGAATCGCAGCGTGCGCATGGGTAATGGGAGAAAATGTAGAGGTTGGCCGCCAGCGGCGTCAAGCCGCTGCTCAAGGGATCGGGTAGGAGGCGGGGTTGCCCCCGCCGTCCTCCCACACCACCGGGCGTACGGTTCCGTACCCGGCGGTTCACGAAGAGGCCCGTTATGCGCGAACGTGGATCGTTTGAAGCAGTGAGATGAGGCCCATGCGGGCGAAGTAGGTTTGCGGGAACGCCGCGTTCATGTGGGTTTGTCCGCTGTTCCACCAAGGGCCATAACTGTGGGCCGCGTCTGTTACGCCGAGGGCGTGGATTTGCGCTTTTGCCCCGGCGTTGGGTGGTCGAACGTTCATTCGGTTGGGATGCACGATTCCGAAGGCTTGCACGAGACTATGAGAGACTTGCTCCCACTCTTGCTGGTCTCCACGGGCGACACGCTGAACTTCCCCACACAAAACCGGACAGGCGGCGCGCATCCCCCCGAGCTATCCACAATTGCCATGTGCCGGGGTTGGACGGCGTTTTTTTGGGCCGAGGATACGGCGAATTTTTCACGCATGGTAAGCAAAGAGTTCTAATGTATAGACTATTAGTGTCGAAACACTTCTGCCATGGGATCGGACTTTCATGATTGCGACCGGTTAAAAACCTCCTCCTGTTCTTCATTGCCGGTGAAAGCCTGCTCACAGGCCCCCGCGCGATAAGTCATGCTCTGTGAGCATCTTCCGGGAAGTTGGTAGGACCGAGGAGTATTTGAAAGGCTATGTTTATAGCCGATTCTGCCTAGTCGATTTTGACTCTCTCATTCGTCTCGGACGGGCCTCCTTTTCACCACAGTTACTGCGGCGAGCGCTTAACGTCCGCCGGGATTTTCTTACCCGACCGAGATTTCATGCATCTCCGATGCCCGTTCGATGGAGAACGGAAAAACAGAAAGGGAAATATATATGTCAACAAGATTCTCTAACCCCTTAGTGAAGATGAAATGGAATTCACGGATAGGTAATCAAAAAAGGATTCTGCAATTCTTGCTTTTCTGCGGCGCTATTGCGTTAACGGCGCTGGGCAATGACGTGTTGGCGTCAAACGGCGTCACCAACTACTGTCCGCCCGCGCCAACGTGTACCCCAAGCCCGTGGGGTTGCACCGGCGCGACCGGGCCAACAGGTCCCATGGGCCCGAAGGGTTGCACCGGCGCGACCGGACCAACGGGTCCCATGGGCCCGAAGGGTTGCACTGGCGCGACCGGCGCGACCGGCGCGACCGGCGCGACCGGGGCGCCGGGTCCCATGGGCCCACAGGGTCTTACCGGCCCGGCAGGTGCGAAGGGTGCTACGGGCGCGACGGGTCTTACCGGCTTGACCGGGGCAACGGGTGCTACCGGCGCGATGGGTCTTACCGGTCCAGCAGGCCCGTCAGGCGCCACAGGCTCACAGGGTCTTACCGGCCCGGCAGGTGCGACGGGCGCCACGGGCGCGACGGGTCTTACCGGTCCAGCAGGCCCGTCAGGCGCCACAGGCTCACAGGGTCTTACCGGCCCGGCAGGTGCGACGGGCGCCACGGGCTCGCAGGGTCTTACTGGCCCGGCAGGCCCGTCAGGCGCTACTGGAGCTACGGGTCTTACCGGCCCAGCAGGTCCCTCAGGTGCTACTGGCGCGACGGGCGCACAAGGCAGCGTCGGTGACTTTGCTGACTTCTATGCCTTGATGCCGGGGGATAACGCGGCCACTGTGGCGGCAGGTACGGACGTGAGTTTCCCACAGGACGGCCCCACTTCAGGCGGTGGGATTTTCGGGACGGGGCCCAGTTCCTTTAATTTGTCGAACATCGGGACTTATCAGATCACTTTCCAAGTAAGTGTTTCTGAAGCCGGTCAGCTTATTCTAACCCTGAATGGCGCTGATCTGGCTTATACCGTGGTGGGACGCGCCACTGGAACGTCGCAGATTGTAGAGACATGCCTTGTTACAACTACGTCTGTGAATTCCATCCTCACGGTTCGCAATCCCGCAGGTAATAGTACCGCGCTGACGATTACGCCTCTGGCTGGCGGGACGAGACCTGTCTCAGCACATTTGGTGATTGTGCAACTCAAGTGATAATGACTGAAGTGGCTGTGCTTTAAGCACGGTGTCACTAAATAAGAATGGGCACCGACGCCGCCCTGCCGGCGTCGGTGCTTAAATAACTTTAGATGAATTTACCCAGGCATCCAATAACGGCGGCAGCCGACCGCTTCATTTTGTTGGCTCTAGGCGTGTTGTTGCTCGGCGGGCTCATTCTCGCCTATTCAAATCACTTCCATAATTCGTTCCATTTCGACGATTCCCATGCGATCCAGAACAATCTCTTCCTGCGGGATCTTCGCAATATCCCGCTTTTCTTTCGCGATGGACGCACATTCAGCGCGCTGCCGACCAACCAGACGTTCCGGCCGCTCCTGAGTACGACGTTCGCCTTGGACTACCGGGCGGGGAATGGCTCGCCGTTCTCGTTCCATGTTACCACTTTCGCTCTCTACATCCTCCAGTTGGCGGCCATGGTGGTTCTGTTCGTTCGGATAATGGACACGAGCGACGGAGGCGCGGAGAACCGCTTCCGGAACCGGGTTATCGCCTTGTTTTCTGTCGGCGTTTACGCACTCCACCCTGCATGTGCGGAGACCATCAATTACATTTGCGCCCGCTCTGACTCGCTCTCCACGCTGACCATACTGCTGGGGCTGGCGCTTTATGCGGAATTGCCGGACTGGCGCAGGTTCGGTCTCTATCTGGTGCCGCCGCTCTTGGGAATGCTTGTTAAGGCGACCACCGTGGCCTTTGCGCCCATTCTGTTTTGCTACATAGCCCTCTTTTCGGCGCGGAACTTGCGACAGGCGCTGTGCGATTCTCTTCCAGCATTTGCAGCGATGGCTGGCGCGGCGGTGTTTGTGGTGAAGATGAATCCCCCCACCTTTACGACGGGGGGAACGTCGCTCTTTCACTACGTGATCACGCAGCCTTTTGTCGTGCTGCATTATTTTCGAACATTTTTTGTTCCAGACCAGCTTAGCGCTGATACGGACTGGAATCCTTTCGACAGCATCAGTGACGACCGTGTCTGGGCAGGCTGCGCCTTTATCGGCGCGCTGATTTGGGCCGGGATACTCGCCGCGAGAAGACCGTTGACGAAGCCCGTCGCCTTTGGAATCGCGTTCTTTCTGCTTGGGCTCCTGCCAACCTCTCTAACCCCGCTTTCCGAGGTGCTCAACGACCACCGGATGTTTTTGCCGTTTGTAGGGCTGGCACTTTGCTGCGGCTGGACGGCCGGACTGCTGACGCGGAAAACTCGCAGCCCTCTCGGGGTTTTCGGCAGGGTGATTGTTCCACTCGCACTGATAGCCGCCCTGGGACGGGGCACTTTTCGCCGGAACGAAGTTTGGAAAACCGAGGAGACGCTTTGGCGCGACGTGACCGAAAAGAGCCCCAAGAACGGCCGGGGCCTGATGAATTATGGCCTGACGCAGATGGCTCAGGGAAAATACGATCAGGCGCGGCGATATTTTAACGAGGCTCTGGTTTATTGCCCCAACTATCCAACCTTGGAGGTGAACCTCGGGATTGTCGAAGCGGCGCAGAGAAGGCCAGCCGAGGCCGAGGCTCATTTCCAACGCGCCATCGCTCTCTCGCCTGAATATCCCGACGGCTATTTCTATTATGCACGGTGGCTGAATGAAGAGGGAACATCACAAAAGGCGATTCCGTTCCTGAAAAGAGCAATTGCTCTGAGCCCGGCTGCCAGTGACGCCCGGGAATTGCTCATGGCGATCTATGCAAGAGAGCGGGATTTGCCAAATCCCAAAACCGGCGAAGCGGCAGGCAAACCCTGAAGCCAGAGCCTGCTCCATTTTAGACAGCACAACAAGGCAGCAAGTGACCACCGTTCCACGTTGGGCTTGATTAAAAGTGGTTTGCCTGAGCGCCAACGGCGCTAGCTATACCAGCCTTGGGCAACGCCCAAGGACTTACGGCGAAGAAGGAAAGAGGGCTGTAGGCCCGCACTATTGCTTTGCACGGTTGGATGGTGCGGCCCTTCAG
>CAIYQA010000316.1 GCA_903928175.1 uncultured Spartobacteria bacterium
GATTTTACCCTCAACTATAATTTCCAAGCGCCCTACTACATCGCATACGCCTCCAACCACCCAGAAGTCACGCATCCGTTTTACCAGGCCATTGGCGAGTCGCTGCCCAACGGACAGCAAATGGCCCGCAACAAGGGTTGGAAAGGGGTTCACTTTCCGGCACACATCGGGCCGTGGGGATTGCGACCGGAAGGGTGGAACGACTTCGGCCAGCGGTCCGATGCGGCCTATGCCGCGCTCAACTTCATCTGGTACTACCAATATACCCAGGATTTGGAGTGGCTGAAAAAGACGGGCTACCCGTATCTGAGCGAGGTGGCGGCGTTCTGGGAGGATTATTTAAAATTCGAGGACGGTCGGTATGTTATCCACAAGGATGCGATCCATGAAGGTTCCGGGGATGAGGTTAATAACTTGCTCTCGCTGGGGTTGGTAAGGACGTTATTCAAATCGATGCTTGAATTCAGCGCAGCCCTCGACGTGGATGCAGCGCGCCGAACCCAGTGGCAGCATATTCTGGATCATCTATCCAAGTTCCCGCTCCAGCAGCGTAACGGACAGACGGTGTTCCGGTATACGGAGCGCGGCCTGGATTGGTTCATCGTCGGCACGCTGGGAATTCAGCATGTCTTTCCTGCTGGCGCCATCGGCTTGGACAGCGATCCGAAGTTGATCGAGATCAGCAAAAACATGGTTCGGCAACTGGGGCGCTGGAATGACTACAATGGATTCTCCTCCATTTATACCGCCGCGGCGCGGGTGGGCTACGATCCCCATGAGATTTTACGGCAGTTACGCAACACGATGCAGAAAAGCGGCCAGGTGAATCTCACCATGCAATACTGCGGTGGCGGCATCGAAAACGGCGGAGGTCTCTTGGCCATTAACGAGATGCTTTTTCAAAGCCACGAAGGGGTGCTGCGTTTCTTCCCCTGCTGGCCGCGTGAGCAAAACGCTCGATTCGGCGACCTCCGTGCCTATGGGGCGTTCCTAGTCTCGGCAGAATTCAAGGATGGCAAAGTTGGCGGCGTGCGCATTCTCAGCGAGAAGGGGAAAGCGTGCACAGTACAAAACCCGTGGCCCGGCTCCAAGATCCAGATTCTGCGAAAAGGGAAGCTGGCCGAAACAGTCAACGGCGAGCGGTTCACGCTCAAGACGCAGATCGGAGAAGTCTGTGAGCTGCGGCCCGTCCAAAATTAACCCCGGATTCCACAAATCAATTAGAAAAGGTGAAATGAATTGCATGAGCGGCCCAGGAAAACCAGCGCATCACGTGGGCCAGCGAGTCGCTGTACAAGGCCACTTCTCCGCTCCTGCCCTCCCGGCTTGCGGGGGTTGGTGCGGGTGGTCTCGGCGGTGGTGATGACAATCGAGGGCAAATAATAAACGAACTGAAGATTATAGAATGGAGACTATTCACCAAATTCACCGGCTGTTGGTTGGCATGTGCCTGACAGCATCAATGTTTATGAGTGTCCCATTGGGCGGGCGCACCCAGCCGATAAAGCACCGAAATAAGAGAAACAACCTCGATCAGGACCAAAGGAGCAGACCAATGAGCATCCGAACACTTGCGCGAATAACCATTGTTGCCAGCCTGCTGGCCGCAACCCATGGCATGGCAGTTGGCGATTTGGAAGGTGGGTTGCGCAACCCAACCGGGAGGGCCAAGCCGAATATCGTCATGATTTATGGGGACGACGTCGGCTATGGTGATTTGGGGTGCTATGGGGCCACGAAGATCAAGACGCCGAATATCGACCGGCTCGCCGCCCAGGGTTTGCGTTTTACTGACGCTCATTCCGGGGCTTCAACCTGCACTCCTTCCCGCTATGGACTGATGACGGGCGAGTATGCATGGCGAAGGAAGGACACGGGCGTTTTGTCCGGGAACAATCCCCTCTGCATTCCTCTTGACCGCCCGACGTTGCCCGCTCTACTGAAACAGGCGGGTTATGCCACTGGCGCCATCGGCAAATGGCATCTGGGGCTTGGCACGGGCAAGATTGACTGGAATGGCAGCATTCAGCCCGGGCCGCTGGAA
>CAIYQA010000317.1 GCA_903928175.1 uncultured Spartobacteria bacterium
AAGGAAGATGATCTCGGTTTCCTCATCGGTTAGAGCGCCTTCTGCCACATCCCATACAGCTTTCGGGATGGCCGAACCCTCGTCAAACACAAGCAGAATGCGCTTGCGCTTGTTGTGCAGCCCTTGGAATGCCTCGGTATTTTTCTCAGACCAAGTTTCTCGGTCGAGACGCCAGGTATCCTCATGCCCCTTTTCCCGCGAAGTGATGCGCGTTGCAGAGGTCTTCCACCATTCGCGGTTGATCGAAAGCCCAAACCACTTCAACATCTCCGGCCAGGTCTTAGTA
Organism: uncultured Spartobacteria bacterium; assembly: GCA_903928175.1. Classification (GTDB taxonomy): domain Bacteria; phylum Verrucomicrobiota; class Verrucomicrobiia; order Chthoniobacterales; family Chthoniobacteraceae; genus UBA695. Next base: position 287 of record CAIYQA010000317.1, read on the forward strand.
GTGAGCTGATCCTCTGTGTTGGCCGTCACAAGCGCACGACAGTCGTCACATGTGCTCATTGCCCAATCGGAGATCATCGCAATGAGCGCAGTCTTGCCGATTCCATGCCCGGAAGCAACGGCGATTTTGAGTGGCTGGTGCCGAAAGGGGGAGCTTAGATGCCTACCGATGACAGAAAGGACTTCCTCTTGCCATTCCTTGATCTGTTCATCTTCAAGCTGGCCCGGTTCGCCCCAAGGATAAGCGTAGCGAACGAATCCTAACGGATCGCGCGTGAACTGAGCAATGTCGTCTACCAAGTCACTTTGTACGTTTGCGGGCATTCGCCATTCTCTCAGCTACCACAAGCGGGGCCGATGGATCTCCGGAAAGTGTTTGACGATCCTGCCATTCCCTCGGCTTGCGATTCGTGAGCCAGAGCTTTATCGCATTCACGTCGGGGGGCACGTGCTCTTGAAACCCGGCCTCAACCGGAACTCCCTCATATTGAAAGATTTTCACCGAATCCACGGTGTAACCAGTAGCCCGCTGGAACAGAGCTTTCTCCACGGCCAGGTCCGCTTCATCCTTCGTCGCTCTAATAGCTGCCTCAAATTCGGGATGGACTTGAACCCACCTTTGGATAGTGGAAACCGCAACCCCAAAGTAGTCAGCTATTTGACGCCAACTCGCCCCGGTTGAAACAAGCCTTCGGACTTGTACCGGATATGAAAGCTCGTATTCGGTAGGTCTGCCAGCCATGTTCAGCATTCTACACCCACGCAGTAACGTGTTACCAGAAAGTAAGCGATACGGTACCAAAGGCATCTTGCGCAATTCCAGAACAGGTTTAAAGTCAAATCATCAGAGGCAACCAGCCTCATGGAGAATGAAAATGGTTCAGAAATTCCTCAACTATGTAGACGCCGCAACAAACTTTGGTCTCAAGCACATCCGCTCAACAGAGCTTCTACGCGCGTTCGGTGCCGCCCACAACCTCACCGAACAGCAGATCAGCACCCTCCGCAATCATTTGGAAGCAAAGGGTATTCTGTAACCTTCGCCGCTCAACGAAAGCGGTACTCAACCGCATAAGGAGCAGCAAAAATGACAATGAATCAGGTGAGTAAGTTGGCTTTGAAGATCGCCCGCAAGTACAAGGACGCTGAGTCGGTTCGCCGTGGCGACGTTATCCGCGATGTGGTTAGGACCAACAAGCTGAACATGGAAGAGTCGCTCATCCTCGCCGATTGCATTGTCAAGGGCATGTATCAGGCAGGAAAGGCAGTGGTGGTCGCATGAACAACGTCATTATCCACGCGCAGCAGCCGGGTAAAGGCGGAGAACGCACCAATCCGCCTTGTGAGTTCCCCTCTATTGCACACATAAGTGGCGTATCGGGACGCCATAACGTTAACCCTCCAATTGATCCAGATGGACCAAACGACGATCCGTTGCAGATCATGGATGCCAGCAGACCGTTTCTTCCTGTTTACTGGAATGAAACCGAAGAAGAGATTGTTTTTGACACGCGCTTCTATTCGTTCAGTGGATTCTTTGAGGCTACCGCTTCAGGCGTGGGGCACATGTATTTCCTGATGCATACCCGCCCATGCGCTAAATGCTTGCAGGAAAAGGGGCAATTGACACCCACCAGCGGAATCCTAAAATCCAATAGCGGGGAATTTGATCTTTGCTGGGATTGTGCTCACGAATTTGGAGTTCCCGCATAGCCTTGGAAAGGGGTTAAAAGTCATGACTTTTGTTAGGTTTGCCACTATTTGTGATCGATGCCATGGGCGCGGGGAGGAATATCAAGCGTATCCAGCTTGCCGCGTATGTGGTGTTCACATATGCCCTGATTGCCGGTCTATCGATGAGGATGATCCTGAGCGCGGTACTGGGATATGCAAAGAGTGCTCAGAATATACTTTCGATCCATCCAAAATCTATGTGGGCTATAGAAAATTGTAGCCTTTAACCTTCGCCGCGCCGTCTCCACGGTAAGCGGAGCGTCCTGCGTGGTAGCAGGTGGGCGGTACGGAACCCGCCCGATAATTGGAAGCAGTTAAGGAGATGCAAATGGGCAACACATTCAAGAATAAGCACTTCACGAAGCGCGATTACGAAGCAACAAACATCGTGGCTTGCGAGATCGTTGACGAGGGTGGCGCGATTCGCCCGGAATGGACTGGGTTTTACGTCCCCGCATCCGAGAGCGTTCTTGATGGGCTCACGCCTCTCTGGATCGAATCAGGAATACGGTACTGGGGATATTTGTAAACCGGATCGGAGCCACATGAAGCGCAAAGAGAACCAAATCGCCATCGATCCCGCGCTGGAGTTCCATTTGAGATTGATTGCCCTAGCAAAGCACATCTCTCCCGAAGTTGCGATGGATGAGGCACTTACGCGCTACCGGGACGATTTCGAGCCGTTAGCGGAGTTCTTAAAAGCAGCAGCCCGCCACGAGGGGGAAGTATGAAACCCGATTCGATTGCCACCCTTGAGCGGTACACCGGGACGATCCACCAAGCCGAAGCAGTAGCCTTGGTGCTCATCCATGCAGCCTACCACGCCAGCAACAAAGACGCGGTGTGGCTGCTCGACCAACTACGTGAAGAACTGTTTGCCGAGCCAGCAGAGAGGATACGCCAGTGAACGAGTACGAGAAAGCCCAGCTTGCAGAACTCGAAGATCAAGCCGAGTACCTGCGCAACCTTCCTGAGCACACACATCCGATGGTCCTCGACGAAGCAGAGCCGTTTGATGCGTTTACGGTCGGCTGTGTGGTCGTGGCCGTGATCCTGGCCGTGTTTTGGCTGATGCACGAACTGACGAAGTAGGAGAACACGATGGAGCCTTTTGATTTCATTGGAGAATTCTTCAAGCCTGCGCCTGAAACTGCCACGTTTTACAAGGCACTCGACAAGGCCATTGAAGAGGAGAAGCGCGAGGAATCTGAGTCCGCGGCGAGTGGGGAGGCCAAGGAATGAGCCGATATACGCCGCTTGACTATCGTGGGGAGCACGACCCTGACTGGCCTCGCATCCAAACAGCCGTAGACGACGACCGCCCCGCACGCGACGACGAAGTGGAGTACTGCGAAGCGTGTGGGGAGCCGGTTATCGAAGGCGAGTTGAAGCGGCACGCCGGGATCATGTGCTGCAAGTTCTGCCGGCCTTACTGCCCAGTGTGCCATGACGTTGAAGTGTACAGCGAGCGAGAGTTTTGCGTCGCATGTGCCCACGAAGCACTTGGAGTTCAACTATGAACCTGTTTGGCCAAATTGACTGGAAGATCATCCTGTGCCTAGCGTTGGCTGGGCTGCTGATTGGCTGGCGCATCGGCTAGGTGGTAGACTAAGCCCTCAAACAGACGGACTTGGGAAAGGCCACAAACTATTACGGAATGTGGCCTCTTTTTTGGTCTGCTTGTTAGGCGGGCGCCCGTCAGTGATCCGCGCAGCCATTCCGGGCGGCGCTAAAGCGGACGGGGTCAGGTGGGGTGGTGTTGCGGGAAATTGGTGCTTTGCCGCGATTACGATGAAACCACTGCGGTTTGCCGAGATACACCGGGGCTTCGCCGAACTGGTCCGCTGTAGGGTCAAGCACGCGGCCATCAGAGAGAATCAAGAAAACGTGATTGCCGATTATGTGTCGCGACAGTTTGACCTCACGTGCTTTACACTCGATTCCCATCATGCTCAATAACGATTCGAGAGGATAAGCCACCATCGCACATTTCAAGTGAGAAGAATGCTTTCCCAGCAATCCCTTGCGAAACTGTGCGGCCATTCGGATCAATCCCTTGTCCGTCATGCTTCGTCCCTCCGTTTGGGTGGTGGTGCGGAGAACTATTTTAGAGCGGCTTCCACGTCCTCAATCGAACGCGCCAGAATGTAGCGATGGCCCTCTGCTTCAACCTGGGCCTGAAAGCTCTTCTGGAACTCGCTCTGCACGCCCTTAGCGGTCTTGACTTCGATCCAAAGGATTCCAGGAACCTTATAGCGTATCCCGCGCTCTCTGCCAATGCGCGTTATATCTTCCATTGTGAATTTCGGGAACGCCAAAATGTCCGCCATGCCCTTGACTCCGAAGCGCATGTAGCCGGCATTAACCTTTGCCCCGCCTACCGGCATCCTGAACGCGAGGATGTTCTTTGCGGCCAGCCACCCCATAATCGAATCAAGAATCAGTCCTTCTGGTGTCATGTCATAGCCCCTTTTTTAGTTCCGAATAGGTAGCAGGAAGCCTGAGTTTGCCATTATGCGAGGCCATGTGGTGCTCAAAACAGCCGATTGCCACGTTCTCTGATCCCCACCCATGCACACGCTTGGCCCTCAGATGCACCAGATGCGCTCTGACGAACAGATCGCCGTCCGGTGGCAGAATCCCTCTCCGACAGCTTAGGACAAGCTCACAGAGGCCCCCAGCGCGTTCGTAGGCCATTTCTCGGATAGCGGCCTTCTCTGCTGGGGTAGGTTGGCCACGGCGTGTTCCTGCCCGGCGCTTGCGGATGGGGGTGCGGGGCTTCATACGACAGCCTCAAAGTCGAATACCTCTTGGGATAGCCTTGTCGAGGATCTCCTTCAATGCCGCATACCAGCAGCCACACCCGGTAAGGTCCTCATGTGCCAGCCTGAGTTCGTCTGTGCCGCGCACAAACTCGCAGCACTTGTGAACAAACGCAGGATCGTTGCTCTTGTCAGCGGACGCGGAAACTTGACGCCGCATCCGAATCAGTTCCTTTGCCGGAAACTCGCACATCGCTATTCTCCTCCCCATCTGGAATTGGTTGTTTCAATCTCAGCAAACGTAGCCGTCGATCTGTCGAAGCGAGCTTTAAGAACTCCCGTCTCGCCGCGGCGCTGCTTCGGGATAATCAACTCGGCATCTTCCGCGATGCGACGCCGATCCTCATCCCATCCCCGATGAAGCAGAATCACGCAATGCGCTACGTTCTCCAGCTTGCCCGATTCGATCAGGTCCGAAACTATCGGGGGTTTTCCGTAGTTCTCGCGGCTCATCTTGACCAGTTGGGACAGCAGCAAGAGCGAGCAATTCTCCTGCTTTACCAGTCTGGTCAGCTTTCGACAGGTCAGCATCACCTTTGCCCGCTCGTCCTTGCCGGGAGCATCAACCTCCTGCGCGTAATCCACCACGATCAGCCGCGCCTTGTGTCGGCGGATTCCGATCTTCCCCAAGGCCAGCATCCGGGCCAAGGTCAAATCCTCAGCGTCGTAGATGCGCAACGGCCATTCAATCATCTGCGGGACGGCCTCTGAAACCCGCGCCGCCTCGTCTTTCGAGCTTTCCCATGGATTCAGCAGATGCCGGTAGCAGACCCCGGAAACAATTGAAAGAAGACGCCTTTGAATCTGCTCTTTGGTCATTTCGAGCGAGAATAGCAGAGTCGATACCCCGCGCCGACAGTTGGCCGCGACGGTCTGACAGGCCAGAGAGGTCTTCCCTACGCCGGACCGCGCGCCCACCACCGTGACCTCGCCCGCCCGCAATCCCCCGGTGAATTCATCCAAGTTGCCCAAGCCGTAGCTCAGACCGGGGGGAACGGAAAACGCCCGCTCTTGGTGAAAGTGATCCAAGGTGCGGATCAGAGAGTTTTCGAGAGAGGCATCGTCCTGCTCCCCGGTCAGAATCTCCTCAATAGACGACTCCAGGTTGTCTATGACGCTTTCCGGGGACTCCGAGCATGCCAGAATTGCGCTTGATTCGCACGCAGTTGCTAGCCTACGCTGCTGCGATACGCGCTTGACCCTTTTCACATGCTCAAACACGCGGGCGCGCCTGGGAAGCCCTTCTGTGAGGCTGGAGAGGTACGCCGCGCCGCCGATGGAGTCCAGCTCGCCATATTTTCGGAGTTCGCCTTGAAGGATCAGTTCGTCTAGGTTCCGGCCCGCCTCGAGCAATTCGCCCATCCGCAAGAAGATGCGGCGGTGGGAGTCGAGGGAAAAGTCACTCGGCTTGATTGCCGTCGCCGCCTCGTACCACGCTTCCGGCTCGAGCAATATCATCCCCAAAATGGCTCGCTCGGAATCTGCGCAATTTGGAAGAGTTTCGATCACCGGGTGACCTCATTTGCGTAGATTGTCTTTGGCGCAGGGCGCGAACCGCTTCCATTTGTCGGCGGAGCAAATAGACCCCTCCATCCCCTCGATATGGCAAGGTTGAGGACAGTTTCAGGGTTTTCCCCGGCGGACCGGAGTTTGTCCAAGTCCCGAATCGCTAAGCTCAAAGCATAGGGTGTGTTTGGCGCTTTGATTTTCTTTCGCACCTTAATCCATTCGTTCCAGGGGTTCGCCGGAACCCAATCCGGAAGGGTGAAAGATTCCTCTTCTTTGGGGACAGCCCGAAGTTTCCTCCCTGCCGACGAAGTTGTATTGTTTTCTTCCGAAGATGAAAGTGCAAATGAAGGGGTTGGAATTTGCTTATCCTTGGTGGTTGAATTTTGGTTAAGCAAAACAGGGTTTCCCCCCTTAGAACCCGCCATGGTGCGAACTTTTCTCAAGTTTTCGTCCCGAACCATGCGCCGCGAGTAGATGGCTCCAGTTTCCTCGTCTCGGCTTGCCACACCCGAAGTTAACAGGGTGGTTAAGGTGGTGTTCAGAATTTGCTTATCCAAACCTAGAAGACGGCCCAAACAATCGTCGCTGATGGGATGACCATTCAGAACAAGGACGCCGCGCCTCTCGGATTCATGCATAAGGCACAGCATCTCCCACCACACTCCGCGGTCATGGAAACTGAGGGACTGGACGCCCACATCTTTGCGCCAATCGCCAGGATAAAACTGAAAAGCCGGAAGTTTACCCATTTCATCCTTCCCGAGTAAGGCTAGCGGGGTCGGCCTCGGGAGCCAACCCCACTACTTGCGGCCTCGGTGATCAGCCAAGGCACCCAATGTCCAATCGCAGGCGCGCCGGACATCTCCATTTTATGCCTCTCCAAAACTTAGCGCAACAAAATTCACGCCGCCTTTTTGTGCAGCACAATGCCCCGCGCGATCTTCCTCCGCCAGCCCAAGCACATATGCATCGCACCGCAGGCGTAGAACAGCCGCCGCCCGGTCTGCGTGGTCTTGCGCAGCAGGCCGGGAGTCTTGCAGTAGCGGCAGGTGGTGGGCTTGCATCGCATCCCCTACATTATGCACGGTTTTGATCCTACGGCGCGTCTGCGCCTGCATCAAGAAACGAGTAATCCTGCTCATCGAAGCCCTTGGAGGCATCGTAGCCCGGATCGGGTGCCTCTGTTTCCAGTTTGCCGTCGATGTATTTCGGCTCATACGGAGCCACCGGCGTAATGCCCTCGTCCCGCATGTAGTTTTGCAGGTCGAGTTCCATCGTGCGGACCTCACACTGGAAGTAATCGAGAACCTTTTTCCCGCTCAGAATCTCGCCATCGAACATGATCCAAACTAAGTTATCGACGGTGAACCTCGCTCGGTAGGAACGCTTCGATCCAAGGGCGATAAGATCGGGGCAAAAAAGGAACTTGTCGATCCATTCCCTCTGTGAGCACATCATCTCTCCGCCAACTTGCGCTATCAACTCGCAGGGATCTTCCCCCTTCTTGATGATCCGCAAATGCTTTGGCCCTGCGTAGCACTTGATTTCTAGCCCCCCGCGGCTCCCAACAAGAGAATCGAGCGAAGCCCCGAAGAAATCCATCTCCGGATGGACGACAAAGCCTACCTGCTCCACAGGCTCTTTCACCATCGAAGAGTACTCTGTACGGGCCGACTCTTCGAGGGCAGTGCCGCGCTCCATCCAATAGGTCGGAGCATTATCTGCGCTTCTTCCGCTCTGGCGCTCGTAAGCCAGCTTCCAGAAATACAGGTCCCGCTTGCTGCTGTAATCGCCCTTCTTCTTGTCTCCCGATGCTCTGGTCAGGCGATCACACACGAAAGCCAGATTTGAGGCGGTTACGCGGCCTACTCTCCACTTTCTCCACGCATCTCCCTGCTGCTCCCCGAAAGTCTCTCTCATCGCCGTACCTGCTGCTTCTTGACCTTCTTGAGTTGGTTGTTTTTGGCTTCGACGAACGTCTTGGCTTCCTTGGGGTATTTTGCCGAATCGACGACGTTTACGGGCTTTCCCGCGTTCAGGTCAGCCAGGATGTTGTCAGGCACTCCCGCCGTTCGCAGGCATTCGATATACCTGTCCCAAACCTCGTCCTCAGACGCCGCGCTTTCGATAGACGCAATGCAGTCAAGGGCTGTGCCTTCGTCCATGCCCTCTTCCGGCTGATCGGGAATGACGGCTTCGGGGTCAGAGCCGTAAACGTGCATCCCCACTGACGCCATGAGCGTGTACTTCTCCAGATAAGAGGTAGTCGAGCCTACAGCCTTGAGCGCATCCTTGCCGCCAGAGGTGTCCGGGGGAGCCGCCAGCGTTGCACCCTGCTCCTCGTAAGCTGTCCCTTCTAGCGCCAGAAAGCAGGTCACCTTGATCTTGCCATCTGGCAGGTAGTCGCTCTTGTAGCGATAGGTGATGTGATGCTTGAGCAGCGTCTTCATCACCGGATCGGCCACGTCCTCCAATGCCACGACTTTGTAGCGTTCATTTCCGTCCTTGCCGGGGACTGAGCGAGAGCGGATCACCTTGGGCATCTCTGCCTTGAACTGAGTCATGGCTTGCCGGAACTTGATGCGGTCCTCTCGGTCCAGCATGTCAAATTGCAGTTTGGCGAGGCGCTCGATAACGTCGATGCTGCCCTCTTTTTCGATGGCAACCTGCAATAAATCCATCGGCGTCATGGCGGCTGGGTTCGTGCGCTGGAGGGATGTGTCGGTCATGCTTCCACCCCCACAGGAAAGGGCGATGGGTGTGATTCATCGGCGCATGATTTACACAAAGCAATGCAGGTTTCAGGATCGTAACTGCTCTGATCTACGCAGTCTGGGCAAATATCCTTGCCGCATTCTTTGCACCATGCAAAGGCGGTGTATTCTACCGACTCCTTGCCGCACTTATCGCAAATTGAGTGATACTTTACGGTGCTCATACCTGCCCCTGTTCTGCGTGGGCGACCGAAGCCGCCCCGCCGGTTAGTCAACCGCATCCACTACCGAAGATTCGATCTTGCGGTTGCGAACTGCAACGAGTTTGTATTCGGCAACAAGAGCTTCGATTTCGTCATCCGTAGCCTTGATTGCCTCCCTTTCCGTTTCTGCCGCGCCAAGGTAAGCATCGTCGCCGCTGCCGCACTCAGAAATGTATAGTGTTTCTGGAAATTCCATGATGCCTCCGCCACAACTCCGTGGCCGGTTACTTGTTAAGGACTTTCACGATTTGCTCAATGGCAGCATGTCTGCACCATCCGCCGAGGTCTTCTCCGTTGCGGCCAATGAGCATTAGACGGACTGCCCCCTCGCCGTCGCCGTTAACGAAGAGACGATCTGCGATTTGTGCCGCTAGCAAGTTCGCAAGGCGCTGTGCCAACTGCTCTGACATGCGATTAGACATATGCCCCTCCGCTGTTACGCCTTGAGAGTTTCCGCCCAGTCTGCCATGTGCTTGGTGAGAAACTTCGTCTCATCAAGCGTCTTGTTGTCGATGTAGGTTTGAATGTTCGACCATGCCGCATCCGGGATGTGGATGAGCACGCTGTGGAATCCGGGACGCCGGACGCCGGGTTTCTTCTTCGGTACTTCTGCTTTCGGGTCTGCCATGTGGCTCCTTTCAATGTGAGGATAGAATAAATGTGCATTTTTATTTTGTCAAGAGCCTTGACGCGGTTTATTTTTAGGTGTACCGTTTTGTCATGGTGATGAAAACTCTAACCAAGGCTCAATTTATCAAGTACCTCAGACGGCGACGCCTCACGGAGACGTTTCGGGGAATCGCCGCAGACTTGGGCGTTTCTAAACAAGCTGTCGAGCAGTGGGTAAACGGAGACAATGAGCCGTCCCGTCTGGTGCTTACGGCGGCAGCTATACACGTGCAACTGGAGAACCTCAAGCGGAAGGCGGTGCGCCCATGAGTGATGACAAACGGAGCCAGCGGGCGGAGGACAAGGTGAGGCGCGTGTATCCAGATGCCTACTATGAAAGTCTCTTTGGTGGCATAAAGGATCGCGGCAACGATGACGAGTGGTTGTCTATGCGTTCCTTGCCGCCCAAATCAGCTTGGGCCGACGCATGGCGGAACATCCTCTTCACCAAGGAGCGCGAGCGAAAGATCACCGAAGTGGAAGCGGAGATTGATCTGCTGTGCAAGGTATGGCCTGCCTACTATCCAAGCGACTCCGCGACGATGGAACGAATTGTTGATGTCGAGAAAGCGCGCCTCGCAGAGCTAAAGCGCGGACTCAGGGAGGTGCCACGTGGATGAAGTGAAGATAACGGAAGATTTGCAACGAGTGAGGCGGCAGGCTGTGAAGAAGCAGGATCAGGGTAATGATGGCGCTGTGCTGCTTATTCTTGATGAGTTGATCGAGCGCATCGCTCGTGCCGAGGCCCAGGTCGCTGAGGCTGACTTCAATTTCGGCGGATGGAGAGCAATAAAGAAGCGCCTGGAAGAGCAGGTAGCGGCGCTCACGGAGCAGTTGCGCGTGCTGAAACAAAATGCTGAAGATTTGCGGGATAGCGTGCTCAACCAACGCGGCTCTTTAGCTGAAAACGGTATGACTAACGATCAGGTCAACGACGTTTTGGCTGAGATTGATTATGCATTCTTCGCCCAGTCCGCAGCGCCGGGGAAAGAATCGCAGCCAGGCGCCAGCCCTGGGGACGCCGGAACGAATGGAGGCAAAGCATGAAGGCGGTACTTTGGGTTGCAGTGATGATGGCCAGCGTAGGTGCGTGGGGGCAGTGCTGGACTGGCGGGATATACCCTTTTCCGTCTGGAATGAGCGCGAAAACAGCCAAGGCGATGATAGACGCTAAGATCGCGGCGAAAGTGGCCACCGTGGATGTTGTCGATGGCATCACACTGCGACTGGCGGAAGCCCGCGTTTTTCTTGCTTACGATGATTGTGAACGCGGCTGGAGAAAACATAGGCTAAGAAATTGGTGGGAATCTCGCTACGACCCATGCAAAGCTGAACTTCGGCATATTGCTTTGTCTTTCAGGTAGATAACCGCATAGTGCGAGGAGGAACGATGGCAACAATTTTGGCGAAGAAGCCGACAGCGAAAGACTCCGAACTGGAACTCATCGACGCTATCCTAACAATCGCCCGTGACAATAACGAGCGAGTCATGCTGCGCGAAGATAACGAGTGGAAGGAAACCAAGTTGAAGGAAATTGCCAGAATCGCATCACTGCTCAATACCAAAATCTGTCGGCGGGAACTGTAACCACCATCCCAGCGCACGTCATGGCTGGGAACAAGCAGGGGAGGGGCGATAAGCTCTGGCCCCGTGGAGGGAAAAGGAGATGGAAAAGAATCTCGCAGCGGCGGGGAACCTACACGCGAACATGGTGGATGTGAGCGACAAGGGCGAGGTCCATGAGAAATTCATGGATTATTTTCAACGCGATTATATTCGACTGTGGGGCTGGAAATATGAACAAGTTAAGGCCGCACTGAGAGAATATCAAGAGCGCGGAAATTGAACAGGCCACAGGGAACAAGCAGGGAAGAGGAATGACGCACGAGGAACTCCGAAAACTCGCTGTCCGATGGCTGACAACCTCTCAAAAGTGTACAGTGGTGCTCTCGGAGATTGTGTCTCATGCCACTCAAATTCCAGATGCAATCGGGTGGCAAACCGAACGATCCACTCTTGTCGAATGCAAGGTCAGCCGCGCCGACTTCCTTCGCGACAAAGAAAAGTGCCATCAACGAGCCAACGCAACGCCTGGAATGAAGCGTTTTTACTTGACTCCCCCCGGACTGCTGCACATTGAAGATTTGCCTGATGGATGGGGACTGATAGAGGCCCGTGAAAATTACGTCAAGGTGATGCGAGATTCGGGGCACTTTGCCATGACGGATCGGGCTATGAGTGACGAGATAGCAATGCTCGTTTCGGCGTTGCGACGTGTTAAGCAGCGCGAGTTTTTGGTCATCGTTCCTGAAATTGCGGCCAAAGTGTAACCACCATCCCAGCGCACGTCATGGCTGGGAACAAGCAGGGGAGGGGAAATGGCTGAAAAAACGAAGCGTAAGCTCAAACAAGACTCGGACTACGTGGCTCTCTATAAGGAGGTTGCGAAGTATGTTGCCTCACAGGGCGGGAAAGTCATCATGTGCGGCGGGATACAAGTCCAAGAGTGGCCTGAAGATCACAAGTTCTCTTTCACAATCGCCATTAAGTGCGTCGGAAAGAAACCCAAATTCGCCGAGTAGACGCACAACAGGCCCGACCTAAGCCGAGCCTGTGTGCAATCGCAATTTTGGATCAGGCACGATAACCGGCAGCGGAGTGGCTGCGGAGGGAAACGCTATGAGTTATTTCGATCCTCCCGATAAAGATACGGGTATCTCTGATAGAAGCCCGTGGGGAAAATCAACCCATCCCATGAGTGGTAAGCGAGAAGCTGAATTGCTTCGTGCGCGTGAATGGATAGATGCAGAATCAAGTGCCAATGAAGGCAGGACTACTCCCGCGATTGAGACCATCCGCAGTCAAATCGACGAGACCATCGCAGGCTTGAAAGAGCCTGCGTAATGTTTTCTTGCAAAACTGAACTCACACGGGAAATACCGGGGCCGGGGCAATAAGCTCTGGCCCTGGGGAGCCTCGCGGCGATGCCGCAGGAGCAACCACCATCCCAGCGCACGTCCAGGCTGGGAACAAGCAGGGGAGGGTAAATGGGAAGATTCGCGCTTTTGATCTTACTCTGCGGGTGCTCGGCTCGGCCTCAACTGCCGAACGGGTACATCCCAATGACCCACGGAACCCATAAAGTGTGGCTCAGCCAAGACTATGTGACATGGCAGGACGACGAAGGGTTTGGATGCGGGAACGTGTATCGGACACGCAATGGGCTAGTTTACAAAGCCAGCATCATCAACTGGAATCCCAGCCGATCCGCATACAATCTCCACAACGACTTTAACAACTTCGAGGATGCCGTCGCGTGGGTCGAGAAGTGGTGCAAACCCTAGACGCACAACAGGCCCGGCCTGAGCCGAGCCGAGCCTGTTTAACACCCCAACAGTAAAGGTAAGAAATGCCAAAGACCGAAAACAACGAACTGCCATCTGACGTTCAATCTGAGCGCGTTATTTTGGCGGCTATCTTAATCGACAACGAATACTTCTTCGATGAGTCTTTGGATCTTAACGTAGGCGACTTTTTTTTAGACTCGCATCAAAAAATCTTCCAGACAATGAACGAAATCATTATGGGCATGGTGGAAGGGGTAAGCCATGTCGATGAACTGACGCTTCAGAATGAACTAAGAAAGCGAAAGTGGTTAAGTTCTGTTGGGGGAGCCGCTTATATATCTGGACTGAACGAGGGAATGCCGCGAAGGATTAAACTTCCAGAGTATGTGCGGATCGTAAAAGACAAAGCGAGACTCAGGAGGCTTCTCAATATATTCACTTCTGGGGCGCACAGGGCAGAGGATCAGAGCGAAGCGTCGAGTACCATTCTCGAATCAATTCAGG
>CAIYQA010000318.1 GCA_903928175.1 uncultured Spartobacteria bacterium
ACCAGTCAATCCCCTATGGCAAAATAATCCAAAAAAACTTTAGGGGCCGGGTTGCCACCTCTCCTCATCCCCAAATACAACTTCCTTGTTCCCAAGGGCAACTTGAGAACGAGGAGAGGGACAAGAGAGGAGCGAGGAATTCGCTTCTCAATGTTGCGATTCCTGCTTTTCTAGAAAACCGCACATGAAAATACGCAACCAACTTCTCGCCCTCGTTTGCCTGCTGGTATTCATCGGGTTCGGCGTTTTGTTCTACACCAGTTGGGTCGTGCAGAAGCCCTTCGGCATTATCCTGTTCGTCACCGACGGCCTTTCCACCAACTCGCTCACCGCCGCCCGGCTCTATCAAGGCGGCGCGGATTCCCGATTGACCGTCGAATCTTTCCCCCATCTCGCCCTGCTGCGCAATAACTCCAATGATTACGCCGTGCCGGACGCCGCCTCCGCTGCTTCCGCGCTCGCGACCGGGGTGAAGGGGAACAACCGGGCGATCGCCATGGACCCCGGCGGCAAACCGCTCCCGTCCATCCTCCAGTTGGCTCATGACGCCGGGCGCGCCACGGGCATCATCACCACCGGCAACCTCACCGACGCCACCCCCGCCGCATTTTACGCCCATGCAACCGATCTGCGCGACACGCAAGCCATCGCCCTGCAATTCCTGCAAAGCGGCATCCTCGACGTCACCCTGGCCGGCGGCTTGAACGACTTCACCCCCGAAAGCAAAAGCGGCCAGCGCAAGGACGGCCGCGATCTCTGGCTGGAACTGCGCAGCAAGGATTATGACCGCGTCCGCAGCAAAGCGGACCTGGAAAACACCCCTGCCTTTCTCTCCAAACCGCTCATCGGCCTCTTCGCCAATGGCAACCTTGCCTTTTCCAGCCAAGTGGAGAGCGGAAGCCAGCAACCCTCCCTCTCAGACATGGTCCGCCGGGCCATCCAGTTCCTCCAGCTCCATCCCAAAGGCTACCTGCTCGTGGTGGATGCCGCACTCGTCTCCCGTGCCGCCGAACAAAACAACGGAGAGCGCGTCTTGAGCGAAACCGCCGATTTTGACCGTGCCGTAAAAACGGCCTTGGATTACGCCGGTGAAAAAACCTTGATCCTGTGCGTCGGCAAAAATGATGTCGGCGGACTGAGTCTCAACGGTTATCCGCTCAAAGGGGATCACGGGGTGGCCCTATTGGGCACCAACGCCGCAGGCTATCCGGCCATCACCTGGAGCACCGGCCCCAACGGATTGCGCACCAGCGAATCCACCCCGGCGCCTGCCACCAGCGGCGCCGCTCCGGTGGCTGCCGCCGCCCCCTCGCCCGCAGCAACCCCGCTTCCCAACGCGCCCAAAGAGCCCTCCGCCTTTGGCGCCCCGCAAGCCATCAGCACCGCGCGCGACATGATCATCATCGGCTCCGGCCCCGGCTCGGAACTGCTCAACGGCTTCATGGAAAACACCGAGGTTTTCCAAATCCTGCAAAAGGGGCTTTGAGGAAAGGCGCGGAGTAATCCGCAGAGTTTCCTTGTTCCAAAGTAACGGTGCTCTCCCTCGTTCCCAAGCAACGGTGTTAAGAAACACGGGGAATTTGAGGATTTTTGAGTGCGAAATTGAGACGGACGAGAAGTTTTCGCATGACGGCGGTGAGAGCGACTTTGGCGGGTTTACCAGCAGTGCGCAGTCGCTGGTAAAAAGCGCAGAGGGTTGGGTGAAGGCGACTAGACCAGTTTCGGTTTAATTTGTCGCATTCCTCTCGCCCCGAAGGGGCTGAGTAAACCAGCCCAGGGC
>CAIYQA010000319.1 GCA_903928175.1 uncultured Spartobacteria bacterium
GGGGTGAACTCCGTATTGGAAGATGTTAAAATCTTAACATAAATATCGGTTAACCGCCTGCGTCAAATTGTTCGAATTGAATTGTGAAAGCCATTCTGAATTCACGGGAACTTTTTGTGGAGGATTCCTAAGTGCCATTCTGATTTCATCCACGGAATAAGGATCGACACCGATGGCACCAGGGCCCACAATTTCACCCAAGGCCGTGGTGCGGCTGGTGATGGTGGGACATCCGCAGGCTTGGGCTTCCAAAGCCGGCAGGCCAAAGCCTTCGAAGGTGGAGGGGAAAATGAAAAGGTCGATGCAGTTGTAGAATTCGCAAAGGCGCTCATCGGTCAACGCATCCAGGTATATCACCCGGTCAGCGACACCGCACTCCTCCGCCAGTTTTGGAGTGACGTGATCGCGTCCGACCTTCACGAATAGCACATCATCAAGGGGTTTCATTGCCTCAAATACGCGCTGAAGATTCTTGCGGGCATAGCCGTAGGAGCAGTGGCCGATGACCCTGCGGCCTTCGGGGATTCCAAAGGTTCCACGTGAAACCTTTTTCTCCTCTTCCGTTAAATTCAATGACTTAAATACTTGGGAATACCCCAAATAGTGTACTTCCACGTTCTCCGGCTTGACATGAAAGTCCTGAATCAGGGTGTCCCTTGTCCAGTTGGAAATGGTGAAGATTCTGTCGTATGTCTGGACGGCGTGATAGCAGGAGTCCAGCACGATTTTCACGGTGGGCATCGTGGGGTCGTAATAGGGAATCATGTCAAAAACAAGGAGCCCGCAGCGCGGGTAAAGGAACTTGGCGAAGGCAAAGTCCTCGCAAAATGATTTTTCGAAGCCGTCTATTTTGTCGCGCTCATTGAAAACCATTTGGACATCAGGGCGCCGGCAAACAACGGAGCGGATGGATTGAAAGGTGCGGCCTATGCCCGTGGCAAACTGGCCTGGGCGGTCTTGCCACCTGTGGATATAGCCGAACATCTAATCTCCGTCCAGAGAGATGGAAATAAAAAACCACGCCATTCGCCGAGGGTTCATCCGCGAGATGGCGTGGGGCGCCACGAAGCGCCTTGGGTTATGCCGTGAACGCCGCCAGATTGGCGGTATTGATTGCCTTTGCCCCGATGGTCGAGGACAGAGCCACCAGCTGCGCCAAGAGGTCCGCCGAAGCCTGAACGCTGATGATCAGGATCTGGGCGGATAGGTAATCGAGCTGCTTGCCCACCAAGGCCAACGGACGGGAAGCCGAGGCTGCCGTGTTTGCGTTCGCGATAGCGGTCGCGTCAGTCGGGTTCTTACGGATGGCTGCTATCTCCGGCCACGAGGCGGCGACTGCCACCTTGATGGATTGGGAGACGGGTTGACCTCCGCCCTGCGGTTGCTGGTTCGGGTTCATCTGAGGGATTAGGCTGTTCAGGAGATTGGCCTGTGCCCAAGAGAGTGTGACGGTTGCGTCTGCGGTCATGTTGTACTCCAATGCCCTGTTATACGGATTCGGATCGGGACGGTTCCGAGTCGCGGTTGGTGA
>CAIYQA010000320.1 GCA_903928175.1 uncultured Spartobacteria bacterium
ACAAGAGGCCCAACCTGCTGCTGCACGACCCGGAACGCCTGCTTCGTATTTTAACCAATCCACAGCGTCCGGTACAACTCATCCTTGCAGGCAAGGCACATCCGGCAGACCAGGCGGGGCAAGCCCTGATCAAGGAATGGATACGGTTCATCCGGCGGCCCGAGGTCCGTTCCCATGTGATCTTCCTCAGCGACTATGACATGCATTTGACTGGACACTTGGTGCAGGGCGTGGATGTCTGGATCAACACGCCGCGGCGGCCTTGGGAGGCGTGCGGAACAAGCGGCATGAAGGTGCTCGTCAACGGAGGTATCAATCTCTCGGAATTGGACGGCTGGTGGGCCGAGGCATACACCCCGGAAGTTGGGTGGGCGCTGGGCGACGGCCAGGAGCATGGCGACGATCCAGCTTGGGATGCGGCAGAAGCCGAAGCGCTTTACGAACGGCTCGAACGGGAGGTGATACCGGAGTTTTATGCCCGCGATGGGCAGAATATCCCCGCGGCCTGGGTGCAGCGGATGCGGGAAAGCATGGCCCGGTTGACTCCGCGCTTCTCAGCCAACCGCGCAGTGCGCGACTACACCGAACAACATTACCTCCCGGCTTCTGCCGCCTACCGTTTGCGAACTGCTAATAAAGGCGAAATCGGCAAACAAATGCTCGATTGGAAGCAGGCGCTGAATAGTAAGTGGGACTCATTGCGCTTCGGAGACTTGCGGGTTGAAACCAACGCAGACAACCACTTGTTTGAAGTCGAAATCTTTCTGAACGATCTCACCCCCAATGCAGTGCGAGTTGAGCTTTACGCGGACGGAATCAACTGGGGCGATCCCGTACGAGAAGAAATGCAATGTGAGCGACCCCTACCCGATCCCTCCCGTTGCAGTATCTATCACGCTGCGGTGCCCACTGCACGGCCATCAAGCGACTATACGCCGCGAGTAATACCCCGCTGCGACGGCGTCGCAGTTCCCCTGGAAACTGCACAAATCCTATGGCAACGTTGATCGGCCTTAAGTGCTTCGCAGTGAACGTTTATTTTTCCGCAAAAAGCCTGAGCCTTTTTACAACAGAGATGCAGCCATGCGGTCTGCGAACACCAAAGCCTGAACCCGGTCAATTCTACCGGCCGGGATTGTAGCATCACCGTCTCGCAGCCGGACGAGCATTTTCGCCTTCTCTCGGCCAGTCACCACCCAAAGGATGCAGCGGGAACGGTTGAGAATTGGAAACGTCAACGTCATCCGGCGTCTTCCGTGCCAAACCTCGGTCAACACGACATTTGAATCGGTCACATCAAGCACCGGGTCGCCGGGAACGAGTGAGGCGGTGTGTCCATCTACTCCAAGACCCAGATGGACGAGGTCGAACACCGGAGGCAAACCGGCGATCTCCCCGAGAGTCCGAGCATAGCGGGAGATCGCTGCCTCCAGGTCTGTGGATTCCACCGGCATGGCATGGATATTATTGGGGTTTAGCGGAGTTGCGTTTAAGCATTCGAGCAGGGGAGTAAGGTTACGATCCGGGTCTCCCGCAGGTGCCACCCTCTCGTCCACCTGCACCACATGTACGTGGTTCCACGGAATCCTCTCAACCGCCAGGGAGTGTAGCATCAGCCACGGAGTTTTGCCGCCGCTGAATGCGACGACGAAGCGACCGCGCGTTTTTATGGCCGTTCGTGCTTCCGCGGCGATAAATGAGGCAGCATGGCGAGCGACTGATGTAGCGTCGGGATAAACGAGGAATTTCATGGCATCTCGGATTTTCCGTGGGAGCGGCAGAAACCATCGTCATCTGATGGATGTGCGGAGGGCCGCTGGCCCTTCTGCCAAATCGTATGCGCAACGGCTATTGGCGGGATTGAGGGCAAATCGCCGAGTATGATTACTTGAGACGGCATTTATTTCTCCCAACCGTCCGCCATCTGCCGATGCGATGAATTACCGATCAATTTTTTCGGGTTCATAGAACCACTTGTCTCCTGCGGAACGCATCCCATGCACAAAATGCCAGAAATCTCATGAATACAA
Source organism: uncultured Spartobacteria bacterium (assembly GCA_903928175.1). Taxonomy (GTDB): domain Bacteria; phylum Verrucomicrobiota; class Verrucomicrobiia; order Chthoniobacterales; family Chthoniobacteraceae; genus UBA695. The sequence continues at coordinate 2,031 of CAIYQA010000320.1, forward strand.
ATTCCTATCCTTCAATCACGCTCTCCTCAGAGCAGCTTTCGGGTCGGATCGCCGTTGTAACGGGTGCCTCCAGCGGTATCGGCGCGGCGACGGGCAAACTCCTTGCCATGCGCGGAGCCAAGGTGGCACTGATGGCCCGTCGCAAAAACCTCCTGGATCAACTTGTGACGGAAATCACGGCATCCGGCGGCGCAGCCTTTGCCTTTGAGGTGGATGTCACCAACCAGGCATCGGTCGATGTGGCAGCCCAAGCCGTGGCGGATAAACTCGGCGTTGTGAACCTCGTGGTTAACAACGCGGGCATCATGCTACCCGCGCCCATCGTCGAAGGCCGCACCGAAGACTGGGTTCGCATGATCGACCTGAATGTTACCGGAGCGATGCGGGTTATTGGTGCGTTTGTGCCAGTTCTGATCCAAGCCGCCGGCGACGGCCAACCGGCTGATCTTGTCAACATCTCTTCCATTGCCGCCCAGTATGTTTTCCCGTCTTTCGCAGTTTATAGCGCCACGAAAGCGGCGATCAGCCACCTCTCGCGCCATTTGCGCATGGAACTGGGGCCTAAGGATGTGCGCGTCTCCATGATCGAACCCGGAATTGTTGCGACCGAATTGCAGAGTCATGTCACAGACCCGGGCACGCTCGATTGGTTGGTTAGTTCCAAAAAAACGATGGACTGGTTGCAACCCGAGGACATCGCCGAAGCGATCACTTTCGCCGTTGGCTTGCCTAAACATGTCAATCTCCAGCAAGTCACCATCATGCCGACCCGTCAAGTATAGGAGTCCATAAAAAAAGGCATTTATCACAAAGCGGAAACGGCTGCCGCATGTCTTTTCGTTTCCGGCAAGGCCGCACGGCTCCTCCTGCTCGTTTTCTGCATGATGATCCACATCAAGCGCGTGTATGAGGAGGAGGCGAAGGAGGATGGCGAACGTTTTCTCGTGGAACGCCTCTGGCCACGAGGAATCAAAAAGGAGATCTTGCACATTAAGGCTTGGTGCAAGGAGGTGGGCCCAAGCACCGATTTGCGCAGGTGGTTCAACCACGACCCTGCAAAATGGAAGGAATTCCAGTCCCGCTATCGCGCTGAGTTGGACGGGAATCCCGCAGCCTTGCACCCGTTGCTGGATGCGGCTCGGCGTGGCCCCATCACCCTCATCTACAGTTCCCACGACAGGGAACACAACAACGCAGTGGCGCTCGCGTCTTATTTGAAAGAGCAGCTTGTCGGCGCAAAGCGCCAAAGACATGCGGCAAAGAGCGGAGCGTAAAGGGCAATTTATGAACCCGGAACTCGATAACCTTTGCGTCAACACCATCCGTTTTCTGGCAGTGGACGCCGTTCAAAAAGCCAATAGCGGACACCCCGGCTTGCCACTCGGAGCCGCACCGATGGCCTATGTCCTCTGGTCGCGCTTTCTGAAGCACAATCCAAAAAATCCTCGTTGGTTTGACCGTGATCGCTTTGTCTTGTCGGCGGGCCACGGTTCCATGTTGCTCTATAGTTTGCTGCACCTCACCGGCTACGACCTGTCGCTCGCGCAGATCCAGCAATTCCGCCAGTGGCAGAGCCAGACTCCCGGCCATCCTGAGCGCAACTGCGCGCCGGGCGTGGAAGTCACAACGGGGCCGCTCGGCCAAGGGATGGGCAACGCCGTGGGAATGGCCATTGCAGAGGCGCATTTGGCTGCGCGCTACAACCGTCCGGGACACGAGGTGATCGACCATTTTACCTATGTGCTGGCGAGCGACGGCGACTTGATGGAGGGGGTTGCTGCCGAAGCGGCTTCGCTGGCCGGACGATTGAGACTCGGTAAACTTATTTGTCTGTATGACGATAACCGGATTTCCCTCGCGGCTTCTACCGATCTGACTTTTACCGAGGATCGTCTGGGCCGTTTTGGGGCTTACGGATGGCATGCTGAAACGGTCGCCGACGGCAACGACCTTGAGGCAATCGAACAAGCGCTGGCGAGAGCACGCGCGGAGACGGAGCGGCCCTCTCTGATCGCGATCCGCACCCACATTGGCTACGGATCGCCTCACAAGCAGGATACCTTTGAAGCTCACGGTTCACCACTCGGCGAGGAAGAAGTCCAGTTCACCAAGCAAGCTCTTGGGTGGCCGCTCGAACCGGCATTTTATATCCCCCAAGCGGCGTTGGAGCATTTTCACAGAGCTATCGCTACGGGGCAGAGAGAAGAAGAGCAGTGGAACACAAAATCTGAAACGTGGGCACACGCCTTTCCCGATCTTGCATCCGAATTCCAGCGGATCATCCGAGGTGAACTGCCTGCGGATTGGGGCGCAGACATTCCCACCTTTCCAGTCGACTCCAAGGGGATGGCCACCCGCGTCGCTTCCGGCAAAGTGATGAACGCCATCGCTCCACGGCTTCCGGAACTGCTCGGTGGCTCGGCGGACTTGGATCCGTCCACCTACACGGCTCTAGCGGGTGAAGGGGATTTTGGAAGTCTGCGCGCTGTTCCTGGCGTTACGCAAGGCTTGGTTAGGGGCGGTTGGAGCTATGCCGGGCGCAACATTCACTTCGGCGTGCGGGAGCACGGCATGGGGGCGATCCTCAACGGGATGGCCGCTCATGGCGGCACAACTCCCTACGGAGCGACGTTCCTGATTTTTTCGGATTACATGCGGCCAGCAATCCGACTGGCGGCACTCTCGGAACTGCATGTGATCTACGTTTTCACCCACGACAGCATAGGCCTCGGCGAGGACGGGCCGACCCACCAACCCGTAGAACAACTCGCCAGCTTGCGGATGATCCCGAATTTGATTGTAATCCGCCCCTGCGATGCGAACGAAACCGCCGTTGCCTGGCGCGTGGCGATTGAAACCCGCGACCGGCCCGTGGCGCTAGTGTTGAGCCGACAAAACGTGCCCACGCTAGATCGTATGCGGTTTGCGTCGGCGGAAGGTTTGAGGAAGGGCGCGTATATCCTGGCCGAAGCGCCGGACGGCTCGGCCGATGCGATCATGATTGCCACGGGATCGGAGGTCGGCTTGATCGTCGCCGCGCAGGAGCAATTACTCCGAGATGGCATTCGCACCCGAGTGGTGTCGATGCCGAGTTGGGAGCTCTTTGCTGAGCAATCGGAAGAATACAGGAACTCGGTATTGCCTTCATCCGTTCGGGCGCGGTTGGCGGTGGAAGCCGGGTCCCCGCAGGGATGGTTCCGCTATGTGGGAACCAAAAACGGCGATGTGATAGGCATCAACGGCTTTGGCGCATCGGCTCCCGGCAAAGTCGTGATGCGGGAATACGGGTTCACTGTTGATGCAGTCTGCCAGCGCGCCCGCGCCTTGGTGCGATCAGAAAAGGAGGGATGACGTATGCGCGTGGGAATTGCAGCCGACCACGGGGGATTTGATCTGAAGCAACAACTCGCTGTTGCATTGCGCGAGGCGAATAATGAGGTGCTGGATTTCGGGCCCTCGGAGCGTAATCCGTTGGATGACTATCCTGATTTTGTAATACCGCTGGCGCGTGCCGTAGCCGGGAATAAGGTTGAACGCGGCGTGGCGGTTTGCGGCAGCGGCGTCGGAGCGTCAGTTGTCGCAAACAAGGTTCCCGGGGTGCGCGCGGCGTTGATCCTCGATGGATTCTCGGCGCATCAAGGGGTGGAGGATGACGACATGAACATCATTTGCCTTGGTGGCCGGGTCGTTGGGAACGCCCTGGCTTGGGAGTTGGTGTGCTCGTTTCTCGCCGCCCGGTTCACCGGCGCCGAGCGTCACCGCCGCCGCTTGGCAAAAATAGCGGGGGTTGAAGGCGTCAGCGCGGAGAAACAAGATTGAGGTTTTGGAAAGACTAGGAAACTGCGCGAAACCGCGTCGCCATTCCCGCCAGAGTCTCCAGCAATTTGTCGAAAGGCTTGGTAAATTTTGCGACGGCTTCATCCTCCAGTTGCTGGCTTACGGCATCCAGATTGATCCCGAGTTCCGGCAGCCGCGCCAACACCGCGCGGGCTTTTTCGATATCGCTTTCCAATCGGGCCGCAGGCACACCGTGATCACGATAGGCATTGAGCGTTTCCATCGGCATGGTATTGACCGTGTCCGATCCGATAAGCGCCTCGACGTATTTGACATCCCTATAGGCTGGATTCTTGGTGCTTGTGCTCGCCCAAAGCAATCGCTGAATCTGCGCGCCATTGTCCGCCAGTTGGCGAAAGCGCTCACTGCCAAAAAGTTCCTTGTAAATCAAATAGGCCATCTTTGCGCAGGCAATGGCGACTTGCCCGCGCGTCTGCTCCGCCAAGTCCCCATGTTCCCCACCTTGAGTCATGAGCTTTTCGAGCAGCGGGTCTACCAACACATCGATGCGGCTTAGGAAGAAGCTGGCCACCGAGGTGACGTTCTGCACCGGTTCGCCTTGTGCCACTCGCGCTCTAATTCCAGCGAGGTAAGCATCCGCGACATCTCGATACCGGGGCAGCCCGAAGAGCAATGTCACGTTGATGTTGATACCCTCGCTGATGGTTTGCCGGATGGCGGGCAGACCTTCGAGGGTGGCAGGAATCTTAATAAATACGTTGGGCCGATCCACCGCCTGCCACAAGCGGCGTGCTTCGGCAATAGTGCCTGCGGTATCGTGCGCAAGGTGCGGGTCGACTTCCAGACTGACGAATCCATCCCTGCCATCCATGCGTTCATAGAGCGGGCGGAACTCATCCGCCGCACGTTGCACATCTTGCTGGCTGAGGACTTCGTAAATCTCTTTGGGGCTTTTGCCCTCCCTTGCCAAACTGCGGATGTCCTCATCGTAATCATGACTTTCCACGATGGCCTTCTCAAAGATTGCTGGATTCGAGGTCATCCCTCGCAATCCATCCTCTTCAATCAAATGGCGTAGATCGCCGCTGGTAATCAGATCACGCCGGATGTAATCCAGCCATACTGATTGTCCCAACGCTCCAAGTTCTTTCAAGGGATTGTTTTCCATAATGCTCCTTCCATAGCTGCTGCTTTTCAAACCGTTATCCGAGCAATTTTTCCAACTCGACTTGTGTTGTCGCGAGGCTGGTGTGATGCACCCCGTGAATCCCTAGACCAGAAGCAACTTCCACAAACATTCGGCGGTCATCCACATAAACCACCTCCTCCGGCACCGCTTGTGCGGCATCGAGAGCGAGCCGGTAGATGTCTTCGTCGGGCTTTCGGTAATGCACAAATGCGGAGCAAATATAGAAATCCACCAGACTTCCCAACCCGAAGTTTTGCACGCGGTGCTCGGTAAGTTCCCGCCCCTCATTGCTGACTGCCACGACCCGCAGGCTGTGGCGCGTTTTGAGCTTGGAAAAGTAGTCGATGGTCTCCGGGAATGGCTGTGATTGGGCGAACAAAAACGCCCTGAATTTCTCCCGAGTGAACGCCCGCGGTTGATTGAAGACGACCAAGTCCAGGTAGCGGTCGAGAGTCATTTTTCCGACTTCATACGTGACGAAGGTCATGTGATGGCGATCGTTCATCTCCTCCTGGTCAAGACCGAATTCGGCTGCGGCGAGTTTGCGCATGTGACGATCCCAGCCGTTGGTTAGGAGCACGTTGCCAATATCGAGAAACAATGTGGTAATGGGATTTCCGCGCATCGTTGTCCTTTCTCGCCCGATTGGCGGCAAAGCCCGGCGGTCTACGCCAGAATTCGCAGCCGCGTGATGAAAAGGCCGTGGAGTTCCTTACAGTCAACTCCCTCCGAAATCCGATTTATGGGGAGGGGTTGAGAAATGAACGAAAAATGCGAACTTGGGATGGTCGGGCTTGGCGTGATGGGGCGCAATTTGCTGCTCAACATGGCCGATCATCATTACAGGGTTGCGGGTTATGACAGGGACGCAGGGAAGGTTGCCTTATTGGGCGGATATGGGCCAAACATCCAAACGTTTGACAATGTCGGGGGCTTTGTCGCCGCGTTGCGGGAACCACGCGTTGTCATGATGCTGGTGCCGGCCGGCCCGCCGGTCGATTCCGTGATTCACGATCTGTTGCCGCATCTCACAGAGGGGGATTGCATCATCGATGGCGGCAATTCCTTCTTCAAGGACACCGACCTGCGTCAGCGGACGCTTGCGGAACGCGGCATCCATTTTCTTGGCGTCGGGGTTTCTGGCGGCGAAGAAGGCGCGCGCCATGGTCCCTCGATGATGCCGGGCGGGCCACGACAAGCATGGGAGCGTGTCCGCCCAGTCTTCGAGGCTATTGCCGCGCAGGTGGACGGCGAGCCTTGCGTGAGCTACATGGGGCAGGGCTCAGCGGGGCATTTTGTAAAAATGGTTCACAACGGAATTGAATACGGGATCATGCGGCTGATTGCGGATGCCTACGACTTGATGAAACGAGGCATGAACCTCAATGACGACGAACTGAGCGCTGTTTTTGATCAATGGAACGGGACAAACCTGCGCGGTTTCCTAGTGGGAATCACCGCCCACATCTTCCGAAAAATGGACGAGAAGACCGGCAAAAGGCTTGTCGATGTGATTCTGGACGTCGCAAGGCAAAAAGGAACCGGCATGTGGACTTCGCAGACCGCAATGGAACTCCACGTCCCCGTTCCCACCATCGACATCGCAGTATCGATGCGTGATCTTTCCACCCTCAAAACCGAACGGGTCACCGCAAGCAATCTCTTGGGCGGTTCTGCAACCATGCAGGTTGGTGACAAGGAGGCGTTGCTCACGCAAATGCCCCGCGCGCTCTACGCCGGAATGCTGATCACTTTTGCCCAAGGGATGGCGCTTTTGCACGTTGCGTCTCGCAGTTGTGGGTATGATTTGAACTTGGAAAGCGTTGCGCGCATCTGGCGTGGCGGATGCATCATCCGGTCGGCGTTGCTTGATCCGATCTCTGTTGCATTTCACGCTCAGCCTGATTTGCCGAATCTGTTGCTCGACCCTGCCATAGCAACCGAGCTTTCCACACGGGAAACTGATTTGCGCGCGGTGGTTTGCGCTGCAGTCGCCCACGGTATTCCTGTGCCGGGATTGATGTCCGCACTCGGTTATTATGACAGCTATCGCAGCGCGTGGCTCCCGGCGAACCTGATCGAGGCGCAACGCGATTTCTTTGGCGCTCATGGCTATGAGCGGATCGACGAAAAAGGAACCTTTCACACGGAATGGACACAATGAATGAATCCGTCGAACCCACTGTATTCGTGATCTTCGGAGGCACCGGAGACCTCGCCTGGCGCAAGCTGATCCCGGCGCTTTTCAATCTTCAACAAACGGGATGCCTGCCTGCGAAGACCGCAATTATCGCAATCGGCACCTCGGAAAAGGACGAAGAGTCCTGCGCGAGCGGCTTCACGAGGGCGTAAAGCAGTTTGCGCGCCCTGCCAATCCCGGAGATTGGGAGTCCTTTGCGCCCCGCATCAGATACCAGCGAGGTGACTTCATGGATCCCATTACTTACGAGCGCCTTGCCGCTACCCTTGCGGATATGGATCGGGAGTGGAGCACCGAGGCTCAACGTATATTCTATCTCGCCGTTCCTCCCTGGATGTTTGAGGCTATACCCATAAAACTATCAGAAGTTGGCCTGGCGAGTCGGAAGCAAACCCGGCTGGTTGTTGAAAAGCCCATTGGTTCCGATCTCGAATCAGCGAAAGCCGTAAACCGCACCCTGACACAAGCGTTTCACGAATCGCAAATATTTCGTATCGACCACTATCTTGGCAAAGAGACCGTGCAGAACATACTCGCGTTTCGCTTTGCCAATCCGCTCTTTGAACCGCTCTGGAACCGGAACTACATCAACCACGTCGCGATTACTGTAGCGGAGCAGGTGGGTGTCGAACACCGCGGTCGCTATTACGAGAAAGCTGGCGCACTCCGCGACATGATCCAGAACCATTTATTGCAACTGGTCAGCTTGATTGCCATGGAACCACCGGTCTCCTTTGCAGCCGATGAAATCCGCAACAAGAAAGTCGATGTCCTGCGCGCCATTCGCCCGATGGTGCCAGACAAAATCTCCACATGCGCCGTGCGCGGGCAATACAGAGCGGGTGAAATCAATGGCCAGCGCGTTTGCGCCTACCGGGAAGAACCCGACGTGGACCCCAATTCACGCACGGAAACATTCGCTGCGCTCGAACTCTCTCTGGATAATTGGCGCTGGCATGACGTGCCGTTTTATCTGCGCACCGGAAAGCGGCTTCCAGTCCGGGCGTCAGAAATCGTGATCCAGTTTTGCCGGGTTCCGCACCGGGCGTTTCCGCCGGAGGCCGCCTCCGATTTTCAGCCGGTTCGGCTTATTCTTTCGATCCAGCCCTTCGAAGGCATCGTGCTCAAATTCCACGCCAAACAGCCGGGACGCAGCATGCATCTGCGCTCGGTTGATATGCGGTTTGGCTATCAGGAGAACTTTGAAACTCCGTCACCGGATGCCTACGAAACCTTGCTTCGAGATGTACTTGTGAACGATCCGACCCAGTTCAAGCGCGCCGACGAGGTCGAGGCCGCGTGGATTGCTGTGATGCCGGTTTTGCAAGCGTGGGCGGCAACGCCCCCGGATGACTTTCCAAACTATGCCGCTGGCACCTGGGGACCGAAAGCCGCGGAGGAGCTTCTTGCCCGAAGTGGACGGCAGTGGTTTCCGCCGCTTGCGGTAAAAGCCAGCATTGTGCCCCCTTGAGGTTATATGAAACTGGAGAAGATCACCCGTCGTCGCTTCCTGACCGGGATCAGCTTTGGGCTCGCCGCTGCGAGTGCCGCGCTGGTAAGCGTGCCGGTGATCGGTTCCATCCTGGTTCCGCTGTTCCGAAGGCTGCCCGAAGTGTGGCGTTCTGTGGGGCATGTGGATTCCTTTGAAGTAGGCAAAACGGTTCCGGTGGTCTTCCAAAACGCGGACCCGCTGCCGTGGGCGGGGGTTTCGGCAAAGAATGCCGCGTGGTTGCGGCGCGTGAGCGAGACCGAGTTTGTTGCGTTTGCCATCAACTGTATGCATCTCGGCTGCCCAGTGACCTGGCTTCCAGATGCTGAGTTGTTCATGTGCCCGTGCCACGGAGGCGTGTACACCAAAGACGGAGAAGTTGCGGCGGGACCTCCACCCAAAGCCCTGGCACGCCATCAAGTGCGCGTGCGAAATGGGGAGGTGGAAGTCCTGACCATGCCCATTCCCATTGCTTGACCGAAAGGCCCCGGAGATGTTCCTGCGAATCTTCAAAACAACCTGGGCATGGCTCGACGCGCGGTTGGGAATCTCTGCCCTCGTCGTGCCGATGATAACCCACCGAGTGCCACCGGACGCGCGTTGGTGGTATGTCTTTGGCAGTGCAACGCTTGCCGCATTTCTCCTCCAGGTTGTCACCGGCGTGATGCTTTCCTTTTCCTATGTCCCTTCGTCCGGGGATGCCTATGCGGCGTTGCAATACCTCTCCCATGATGCGCCGTTTGGCCGGTTACTGCGGGGGCTCCACTACTTCGGCGCATCAGCTATGGTGTTGATGGTCGGTATCCACGCGCTGCAAGTCTTTCTTTTCGGCGCGTACAAATTCCCGCGCGAGTTAAACTGGATCACCGGGGTGTTGCTGCTTGGGTTGACGTTGGGAATGGGCTTCACTGGTCAAATCCTCCGATGGGATCAAACGGCCGTATGGTCTGTGGTCGTTGGTGCCGAACAAGCGGGTCGCGCGCCGTTGGCTGGGGAATGGATTGCGCGATTGATTCTGGGAGGCGGGAACATTGGCGGGATGACGTTGAGCCGATTTTTCGTCCTCCACGTGTTTGTTCTTCCCGCGCTCATTATGGGTTTGGTCGGCGCGCACCTGCGCTTGGTGTTGCGCAACGGTATTTCGGAGCCGCCCAAACCCGGCGCGCCGGTCGATCCCACGACATACCGGCAGGATTACGCGGCGCTCTTGGAGAAAACGGGCCGTCCCTTTTGGCCGGATGCCGCGTGGCGTGACGTGGTGTTTGCAGCGGGTATGATTGTGGTAGTTGTGCTTTGTGCCTTCCTCTTGGGGCCCCCGGAACTCGGGAAACCGCCCGATCCGTCGCTCATCCACGCCGACCCGCGTCCCGATTGGTATCTGCTCTGGTATTTCGCCGTGCTTGCCTTGCTACCTCCGGCAACAGAGAACGTTTTCATCGTCTTTGCGCCGCTCGCAGCCGGGGTCGCGCTGCTCGTTATACCACTCCTCTTCCCGCGTGGAGAGCGGCATTTCAGCCGTCGCCCTTGGGCGGTGGCGGCGGTGTTGACGCTGCTCGTCATGTTCGGCGCACTCTGGCGCGCCGGGTTGGACTCCGATTGGTCGCCCGACTTCACAGCCCAGCCGATTCCCCAAAAAGTCGTGGCGTCCACTGACCCTCTGGTGCAACACGGGGCGCAGTTGTTTTTTTCCAAGGCTTGCATCCACTGCCACGCAATCGAAGGGAATGGCGGGCGTCGCGGCCCGAATCTCACCGATGTGAGCGACCGCCTGACCCAAGAGCAGATCACCATCCGCATCCTCAACGGCGCAACGAATATGCCAGCGTTTGGCGACATTTTGAAACCCGACGAGATGAAAGCGCTTTCGGTTTTCTTGGAATCGCGACGCGAACCCGGAAGGAAAAGCAATTAGGGTTTCGCTTTGCGGGGAGCCACATTGGTGATGAGTCGGGCACCCCGGTAAAAGTTGAAATAGCTCCAGGCCCAGTCCAAGAGGACGATGACGCGGTTGCGGAATCCGATCAAGAAAACAAGGTGAACCAAAAGCCACGCGAGCCATGCCAGAAATCCGTTGAACCGGAGACCGCGAATATCCGCCACAGCGGCGCGACGGCCGATGGTCGCCATGGAGCCTTTGTCGAAGTAATGGAAGGGGATGGTCAGCCTCCCTTGGATTTGGGCCAGGATATTGCGCGCGGCGTGCCGACCTTGTTGCATTGCCACGGGGGAGACTCCGGGAAGCGGGCTGCCGGTTTGGTGCGAAAAGTTCGCCAAATCTCCGATGACATAGAGATTTGGATATCCCGGCACGGTCAAATCGGGATTGACTCGAACCCGCCCCGCGCGATCCGGTTCAACGCCGAGCTGGCTTCCCAAGGGCGAGGCCGCGTTGCCCGCCGCCCAGATCACCGTGCGGCTGTGAATGAACTCGTCCGGCGTTTTTACTCCATCGCCGCCAACATCCTCCACTTTCGTTCCCGTGCGCACTTCAATGCCGATGGCTTGGAGTTTGCGCAGGGCTTTGGCGGAGAGACTATCCGCAAAGCTCGGGAGGATTCGAGGCGCGGCGTCCAGAAGGAGGATGCGGGCTTGGCTCGGGTCAATCCGGCGAAAATCCCGAACCATCGTGTAGCGGGCAATCTCCCCGAGCGCCCCCGCCATTTCCACCCCCGTCGGTCCGCCACCCACCACCACAAAGGTCAAGGCAGCCTGCCGTGTTGCGGGATCGTCCGTTTTTTCAGCTTCCTCGAAGGCGAGCAGCATCCGCCTACGAATCTCCAGCGCGTCTTCGATACTCTTGAGTCCCGGCGCATCCTTCTCCCATTCCGGGTGCCTAAAGTAGGAATGGGTGGCACCGGTGGCCAGAATCAGATAATCATAAGGGAAAGCGCCGTCGCTGGTAATGACTTGATTGCGAGTCGGATTCACTTGGAGAATGTCGGTCATGGAGACCGTTACATTCCTTGCTCGGCGAAGAATGTGCCGGATCGGCTGGGCAATCTGTGCTGGGGAAAGGGCTGCACTTGCCACTTGGTAGAGGAGCGGCTGAAAGAGGTGATGATTTGCGCGGTCAAGCACCAACACATGCACCGCTTTATCTGCGAGCGCTTTTGCGGCTGCCAATCCCCCAAAACCGGCTCCAGCGATGATGACTTTGGGATAATTCACGGCGTCATTTCCAAGCAAAAAGCATCAGGCCCAACAACGCCGGGAGATAAATAATCGAAACCACAAAAAGACGACGGGCGGATTCACAGTTCCGCTCAAACAGAAACAAACCCGAGCTGGCCAGCAGGACGCTATCCAACAAAAGTGCGCCCATGAGATAAACCGTCCCCGCCGTTCCCATAAAGAAAGGGGTCAATGTAATCCCTGTGAGAATCCCCGAGAAAATAAGACCGTGCAGCGCAGCAGATTGCCCGCTGGCGTCAGCCGAAAGAAAGGCGAACCCGGCGTTCGCGTAATCGTCGCGGTGCATCCAGGCAATAGCTACCAAGTGAGGGATCTGCCAGGTGAAAAGCACCCCGAAGAGCATACCGGCTTCCCATCGCAACAAGCCGTCCACCGCCGCCCACCCGATGACAGGCGGGAGCGCGCCCGCAATTGCGCCGACGAACACACATGCCGAAGATCGTCGCTTCATCGGGGTATAGGCTGCAAGATAGACCACAAGCGCCACGGCTGCCAGGCAGGTGGCAAGCACCGTTGTTTGCAGCGCAAGACATGCCAACCCTGCGAGAGTCATCCCAACCCCAAAGACAAAAGCCTCAGGCCGTGTGACGCGGCCTGCGGGTAGCGGACGGCCTAGGGTTCGGGTCATCAACCGATCCCAGCGCACTTCGATTACCTGATTCAAAACAGCCGCACCACCGGACACCAGTGCGGTTCCAAATAACGCGAACGCCAATCTCTGCCAGTCGATTGCCTCCCGGCTTGCCATGCAGAACCCGACAGCCGTGGCAAAGAGAACCAGAAGCCCCAACCGCGGTTTGGTAAGGCGCAAAAAATCCCATCCCCGCTCTGCGGAAGCGATATAGAAATGCGCTGCTTGCATGGAGTCCGGTGACAAAACGGATGGATGTATTGGGAAGGCCGGGTGCTCATCTCAAATAACCTGCAAATGCACGGAAAAACATGCCTCGTTCATAATTCAACGGCCTGTGCACCAGCTTTATTCGATGTTCTGACCGAGGATACCCAAGGCCAACCGCGCATGAAATTGCAGGATACATCGGTTTTCGACGCAAACAGCCCACAAGCGCGCGCCATCCTCCACCTTTTCTATTTCGACCTGGCAATTTCTGCCGTGATTTTTTTGACGGTTGCCTCACTGGTTCTTTATGCCGTCATTCGGTTTCGTCAGCGGCCCGGCGAGGGCGAACCGTTCCAAGACCCAGGAAATCCCAAGCTCGAAACGCTCTGGACCGTCATTCCCGCGCTCATCCTTTTGGCACTCTTGGTGGCGACAGCTTACACGATGCGGGTCGTCAATCCTCCGGTCATTCGTTCGGATCCCAACGTGGCTGTTATCGCCCATCAGTGGTGGTGGGAATATCGGTATCCGCACTCCGGGGTTTTGACCGCCAACGAACTGCACATGCCGCTCGGCAAAAAGTGGCTCCTGCGGCTGGAATCGGCGGACGTCATTCACGACTTCTGGGTTCCCGGTCTCGGTGCAAAGGTGGACGCCATTCCGGGCCATCCGAACTATCTCTGGCTCACACCCTCGAAAACCGGGGTCTATCTGGGCACCTGCGCGGAGTTTTGCGGAGAAGAACACGCCCTGATGGGCATTCGTGTGATCGTGCAATCGTCGGAGGAATTCGAGGCCTGGCAGCAAAGCCAACTCCGCGTTCCGGCCAAGCCTACAGGCGTCGAGGCCGAACGGGGGGCGCGGCTCTTTGAAGAACGAACCTGCATGAATTGCCACACCATCGCGGACACGAAAGCCAGGGGAACGGTGGGCCCGGATCTGACGCATGTGGGCGACCGCCAAACGCTCGGTTCCGGGGCGATCCCCAACACGCTGGATCAACTCACAAAATGGATCATGGACCCCCAAAAGATCAAACCGGGTTGCAACATGCCCAGCCTGAAGTTGACGGAATCTCAAGCCCACGACATCGCGGTTTATCTGGAGGCACTCAAATGAGCGAAGAATCCCCGGCGAATAGAGCCATCACTTCCCTGGCGGATATGAAGGAATACCGCGGCATGCTCAGTTGGATCACGTCGGTTGATCACAAGCAGATTGGCATCCTGTATATTGTCTCGGCGTTTGTCTTCTTTCTCGTGGGGCTCGGCCTGGCGCTCGCCATGCGCATCCAGTTGATGGTGCCAGTGAGCCACTTCATGTCTCCCGGAGCTTACAACCAGATTTTCACGATGCACGGCACAACCATGGTTTTTCTCATGGCGATGCCTTTGCTGTTCGGGTTCTCGGTCTATTTCGTGCCGCTGATGATCGGAGCCCGCGACATGGCTTTCCCACGTCTGAACGCCCTCGGATACTGGCTCTATCTCTTCGGGGCGCTGATGATGTATTTCAGTTTCGTCGCGGGCGGTGCGCCGGATGCCGGGTGGTTCAGCTACGCGCCGCTGACCGAAAAAGGCTATTCCTCATCCCCCGGAATTGACTATTGGGCGCTAAGTCTGCTCGTGATGGGCGCCGGTTCCGTGGCGACGGGGATCAACCTCATCGTGACCGTTCTGACCCTGCGGGCACCCGGCATGACGTTGACCCGGACACCCCTTTTCATCTGGATGATCTTTTTCAATGCGTTCCTGGTCATCCTGTCGCTGCCTGCCCTCAACGCGGCACTGGTGATGATTCTCGCGGATCGGCAACTCAACGCACACTTTTTCTCACCCGCGCACGGCGGCTCAGCCCTCCTGTGGCAGAACTATTTTTGGCTGTTCGGGCACCCGGAGGTTTACATCCTGGTTCTGCCCGCCTTTGGAGTCATATCGGAAGTCATCCCGGTCTTCTCGCGCAAGGTCATCTACGGGTATGGTTTCCTTGCGGCATCGACGATAGCCATCGCTTTCCTGAGCTACGGAGTCTGGATTCACCACATGTTCGCCACCGGCATGAGCTATGTGATCCTGTATGTGTTTGCGGGAAGCAGCATGTTGATAGCCATCCCGACGGGAATCAAAATTTTCAACTGGATCGCCACGATGTGGGGGGGCTCCATCCGATTCACCACAGCCATGCTCTTTGCCACGGCTTTCCAGATCCAGTTTACCGTGGGTGGGTTGAGCGGCGTGGCCTTTGCGGCCATTCCCATCGACTGGCAGCTCACCGACAGCTATTTCGTCGTGGCGCACATCCACTATGTCCTATTGGGCGGCACGCTCTTCGCCATGTTCGCGGGCACTTACTATTGGTTTCCGAAAGTCACGGGACGCCTGCTTTCCGAGAAGATCGGCAAACTGCATTTCTGGCTGATGGTGCTCGGCTTCAATGGCACGTTCTTCGGGATGCACTGGCTTGGCATCGCAGGAATGCCCCGGCGGGCCTACACGTACCTCGATCGCCCGCCGCTCGGGACGCTGCACCTTATCTCGTCGCTGTTCGCCTTCGTTCTGGCGCTGGCTATTTTGGTTTTCCTCTGGAACGTGGCGAGAAGCTTGCTTAAGGGCGAAGTCGCCGGGGACAACCCGTGGGGCGGATGGACTTTGGAATGGGCGACGACCTCTCCGCCGCCGGTGGAAAACTTTGACCGGGTGCCATCCGTGCGGGGACGCCGTCCGCTCTGGGATTTGGCCCACAAAACGGAAGGAGGCCAACCATGATGGAGCGCAACAAAATGGGCATGATCCTCTTTCTGCTCTCGGAGGCGGTGTTCTTCCTGCTGCTCATTCTCGCCTACGCCTTTTACCACACCTCAGGAGAATTGGGTACGCAGGCGGCCAACGCGCTCGACGTGGTCAAGAGCGCCCTGTTTTCCGTCGCCCTGCTGAGCAGCAGCATCACCCTGTGGCAGGCGGATGTCTGCTTGAAATCCGGTGGCCGATCGCAAGCCCGCCTCTTGCTGGCTGCGACGATCCTGCTCGGTTTGATTTTTCTCATCGGGCAGGGAACGGAATATGCCCATCTTCTGCGGGAGCACGTCACAATCAGCCGGAATCTTTTCGGGACGACCTTTTTTACGCTGACTGGCTTTCACGGGCTGCATGTTGCCGTGGGATTGGCTTTGTTGCTCATATTGCTTGGACTGGCTGTAATTGGAACCTCGCGTGAACCCACCTCCCTGGCGATGGAGGCAATCTCCTTCTATTGGCATTTTGTGGACGGCGTCTGGGTGGTAATTTTCGCAGTTGTCTATTTGTGGGGATACGTATGAGTGGATGGGACATACTCACTTCCGGTTGGGAGTTTCATCCTTCCGTCGTGGCGGGGTGCGCACTTCTGCTTGCAGCATATCTGACAGCGGTTCGTTTCCGCATGAACCGGAACACCCTCTTTTTTGTGTCGGGAGTGGGGGTGATGTTCCTGGCCTTGGTCTCGCCGCTCGATTCCTTGGGCGACGACTATCTTTTCAGCGCGCACATGGCGCAACACATCCTCCTGGATATGGTCGTGCCGCCGCTCTTCATGCTTGGCCTCTCGAGCGCAATGGCCGCCGCGCTCTTACGCTGGCCGCCCGCAGCCTGGGCAGAGCGGATTCTCGGCAACCCCGTATTCGCGTGGACTCTTGGCATTACCACGCTTTGGCTATGGCACCTGCCAGCCCTCTACAATGCCACCTTGGAAAACAAAGGCATCCACATCTTTGAGCACCTGATGTTCCTCGTGACAGGAACAATCTTCTGGTGGCCGGTCTTTTCCCCGCTTCCCGAACGACGCCTGACCCCGTTAGGTTCCGTGATCTACCTCACCCTTGGAGCCATTGCAAACGCCCTCCTGGGCATCATCTTCACCATTTCCGCAACGCCGTTTTATTCGGGTTATGCGAATCCCAAGGACGAACTCGGTGCGCTTTCCTTGATACGCGACACCTGGGGGCTCACGCAGATTGCAGATCAGCAGTTGGGCGGCGCTTTCATGTGGACCTTTGGCAGCGTCATCTTTTTCTGGGCGATCATGGTGATGGTCACCCGCTGGCTTCGAGAAACCGAATCACAATCTAACGGAGGAAACGAGAAATGACCAACGGGGCTGAAAACAACGTGGAGGGATCAAACGAAGTCGTTGAATCGAACCCCCGTACGGACTATTCCGATTGGCACGCGCCGCTTCCCGAAAGGTTGCCAAAGCCTACCATGTGGCCCGCAGTGCTGGCCTTGGGCGTTTGTTTTCTGGCTTGGGGCATTGTGACTTCCTGGTTCGTTTCCGCCGCAGGGTTTGTATTGTTCGGTGCAGGATGTGCCGGTTGGATTACGGAATTGCGCAAAGGGTAAATGGACTGAAAATGGGTGATGACCAGAGGCAAGATCGACAGCGTTGCCCAGCCCTGATCCCTTCGCTGGCAATCTGGACCATTGGTCACTCGACTCGGACAATCCATGAGTTCATCGATCTCCTGCACCACCACCAAATTTTGAATCTGGTGGATGTGCGGCACTTCCCGGGATCGCGCCGTTTTCCTCACTTCAGTAAATCGGCCATGCAGCATTCTCTATCCATCGCGGGCATCCGCTATGAGCATCTGATAGAACTCGGGGGACGTCGGCCAGCGCGACCGAACTCCCATAACATCGCTTGGCGCAATGCAGCGTTTCGAGGTTATGCCGACTACATGGAGACTCAGCCGTTTCATGATGGCATTACCAACCTTTTGGAGATCGCTCGCTCTGGGCGCACCGTGATCATGTGTTCTGAATCGGTTTGGTGGCGCTGCCACCGTTCGATGATTGCTGATTTTCTCAAAGCAGCAGGCGTGCAAGTATTCCACATCATGGGACTGGACAAAGTCCAAGAGCATCCATTTACGTCGGCTGCGCGGGTGTCGGAGGGAAAACTTTCGTACGAACACAACCCCAAGGAATAACTAGGACGCTGATTCCGCAGGTGATAAGATCGAGCGCAATGCGGCAAGACCTCAATTCTACTCGGTTGGTTGCGATCACGAACTCGCTCCGCGCTTGCCAGTTGTTTGGCGGCGTTGCAGCGGAAGACTTGGAAAGCATCGCTGCTTTTGTCGTACCGAAGGCATTAAAAAAGGGGGATTATCTTTTCCGCGAAGGCGCGTCCGCCGAAGGTTTTTATGTTGTGAGGACCGGCTCGATCAACGTGCATCGGGTCAGCCCGGCAGGCAGGGAACAGGTGATCAGCGTATTCCGCGCAGGGCAATCATTCGCTGAGGCTGCTGTGGCCAGCCAAGGCGGTTACCCGGCGGATGCGCGCGCCCTCGAACCATCCAATGTGTTGTTGGTGCCGAAAGCCGACTTTGTCGAACTGCTGCGCAAACGACCGGAACTCGCGTTGCGCATGCTTGCTTCGATGAGTCAGCATTTGCGGGTGATTGTCGGTCGCTTGGAGGATTTGACGCTAAAGGACGTGGAGACTCGGCTGGCCAACTGGCTCTTAAAGCGTTGCAAAAAACCTCCTGGAACCGCGAAAGAGATGCTTCAACTGGAAGGCACCAAGCGGGTGCTGGCAGCGGAACTCGGCACGACGAGCGAAACCCTTTCGCGCACGCTTGCAAAATTTCGCGACGACGGGTTGCTGACGGTTTCCGGGAAGTCGATCACCTTGTTTAAACCTGCCGAAATCGAGAAACTTTTGCGCCGGAATCTCGGCGAGGTCTGATCCAATGCCGAACCGCCGGTCCCCTGCAGGAGAACCGGCGGCCCGAGCCTGGTTCTAAACGTCTTTACGCGGCGGTGCCCAAAATCGCGGCCAGATCCTTCTCCGGCGTGTCAATGGGCATAAGGTTGAATTTCTCCACCAATACGCCCAGCACCGTCGGCGTGATGAATGCGGGCAGGGTTGGCCCGAGTCGGATGTTCTTGATGCCGAGAAAGAGCAGCGTGAGCAGAATCGCCACGGCTTTTTGCTCATACCAAGAGAGTATCATCGAGAGCGGCAGTTCGTTGACGCCGCATTTGAAGGCGTTTGCGAGAGCCACCGCGACTTGGATCGCGGAATAGGCATCGTTGCACTGGCCCATGTCCAGCAGGCGCGGAATGCCGCCGATGTCTCCGAAATCGAGTTTGTTAAACCGATATTTTCCGCACGCCAAGGTTAGTATCACGCAGTCATCCGGCACGGATTCGGCAAACTCGGTGTAATAATCTCGCCCCACTTTTGCGCCGTCGCATCCGCCCACAAGGAAGAAGTGCTTGATCGCGCCGCTTTTCACTGCCTCGACGATTTTATCCGCCACGCCCAGCACGGCGTTGTGGCCGAATCCCGTCAGGATGGTTTTCTCCGATCCGTCCTCGGCGAATCCCGGCGAGGAGAGGGCTGCCTCGATGACGGGCGCAAAGTTGCCGTCGCTAATATGACGGACGCCGGGCCAACCGACATGGCCGGCGGAAAAAATCCGCTCCTTGTAGTTGGGCTGCGGTTCCTGAATGCAATTGGTCGTCATCAGGATAGCCCCTGGAAACCGCGCGAACTCCACTTTCTGATCCTGCCAGGCCCCGCCGTAGTTGCCCGCGAGATGTTTGAAGGCTTTGAGTTTCGGGTAGCCGTGGGCGGGCAGCATTTCGCCGTGGGTATAGATATTGATGCCCATTCCCTCAGTTTGCTGGAGCAAGTTTTCCAAGTCCTTCAGATCGTGGCCGGAGACGAGGATCGCTTTGCCCTTGATCGGCTCAACGCGCACGGAAACCGGCACGGGATGCCCGTAGGTGGCCGTGTGGACCAGATCCAGCATTTCCATGATCTTGAGATTGATTTCGCCACACCGCATCGAGAGTGCAAAGAGCCCGTCCACGCTCGGCTGTTCCTCAGCGATATAGCTCAACGCCTCGCTGAAGTAAGCATACACCTCGTCGGATTCCTGGCCGAGAATCATCGCGTGATCCGCGTAGGCCGCCGCGCCTTTGATTCCATAGAGGAGCAACTCCTGGAGTCCGCTGATGTCCGGTCCGAATTGGTCGCAGCGGGAGAGCACCGAGACCACCTCGCCTTGTTTTACCAGGCCGGGAAGCGTCTCCTCCGGCGACCAAGTTGCGGGGCCACGCAGCACCTCTGGGGATTGTCCCGCTTCCTTCGCCGCCCGTTCGTAGAGATTCCTCGCAACATCGCGAACGGCGGCTCCGCGTCGAATCACTTTCTCGATTGCCGGGGCATCGAAATTGACATTGGTGACGGTTATAAAAAGGGCTTCGAGAATGAAGCGGTCGATGGCGCGATCTCTTGCGCCCAGGCGGTGCGCGCGATGGGCATATTGCGCAACGCCCTTGGCCGCATGAACCAGCAGGTCTTGCAGAATGGCGGTCTCATCGTCCTTGCCGCAGACGGCGAACGTGTTGCAGCCGGTTCCTTTGGAAGTTTGCTCACATTGAAAACAGAACATAGTGCTTGGATATTTTGGGAATGGGTTGATCGTCCAGGCAGCAATTGACCGCCTGACTCCGAGAACGACTACCTTGCGTGCGAGCGCCCCGCATTGATCCGCGTCAATGTTTTTGGAAAAACCCCATCGGATCGTTTCGCGGCGCAAATCCGCAGAATGCTTGATCCTCATCAAGGAACTCAGCTTGCGTTTGAACTAATGTTGGTGAACATCCTACCAACAAATCAACCATCCATAACACCATGAGCTTTCCTGAAATTCCCAAATCCAAAACCCTCGACGTCCGCCAAATCCCGTGCTCGGACAAGCACCGCCAAATTTTTGAACGCTGGAATGATATTGCGCCGGGCGATTTCTTCGTTCTGTGGAACAGGCGTGACCCGATTCCGCTCCTGCGCCATTTTGAAGCGGCGCTTGCGGGCTGTTTTACCTGGGAATACCTGCAAAACGAACCGGACTCCTGCCGGATCAAAATCTCCAAACTCCAGGTAACGTCAGAAGTCACTGACTACCCGACCTGCCACGGTCACTGAGGCAGCCCCCATCCGTAGCACCCGCCAGAAGCGATTGATCTCTGATTCAAGTCATCGCTTCCATGAACTCAATAACACCCCCTTCGGGTCAGCAATCCCCTTCGCAGCGCCCCCTGCTGGTATCCCGGCACTGGGTTCAGGCGGCGATCCTTATCTTTCTCTTCGGGTTCTTCGTGCTCGGGTTCCTAGCCTATCGCACCTATACGAGCCAGGCACCAATTCCCAGCAAAACGGTCGATCCGCAAGGCGCAGTGGTGTTTACGCGAGCCGATGTCATGGGCGGCCAACAGGTGTTTTTGCGCAATGGGCTGATGGAATACGGCTCGATCTTCGGTCACGGCGCATACCTTGGCCCCGATTACACCGCCGATTGTTTGCGGCGCTGGGCGTTGGCGGTGTTGGAGTCCAAGGGCGGCGCAATCGCGGATAAGGCGCGCGCGGAAACCTTACGGGAATTCAAGACGAACCGATTCGATCCAACTACCGACACGCTGAGTTTTTCCAGCGCTCAGGCGAAGGCATTCAACGATCTGAAGGTCTATTACGGCAAATTTTTCGGTGAACCGACCTCCCGGTTCGGGCTTCGACCCAAAGCGATTTCCGATAAGCAAGACATCCAGCAGCTTAGCGCCTTCTTCTGCTGGGCCGCCTGGGTGACCACCGCACAGCGACCCGGCGAGGACTATTCCTACACCAACAACTGGCCGCCGGAACCGCTGGTGGGCAATGCGGCAACCGGCGACGCGGTGGTATGGAGCGTCCTTTCGCTGATTGCCCTGTTGGGTGGAATAGGCCTGCTCTTCGCCGCCTTTGGGCGTTGGGATTTCCTCGGCTGGCATAGCCGCGAGCGCGAGAGTCTTGCCTTCAGGGCGCCGGATTCGGTGGCGCTGACTCCCAGCCAACGGGCCTGTGCCTGGTTCTTCCTGGTCATGGTTGCCTTGTTTCTTATTCAAACGATGGTGGGCGGGGCCTCCCAGCATTATCGGGCCGAACTCTCCAACTTCTTCGGGATCGACCTTGCGCGGTGGTTGCCTTTCAACCTTGCCCGCACCTGGCATTTGCAGCTTGCCATTTTCTGGGTTGCCACCTCGTTTCTTGCGGCAGGAATTTTTCTCGCGCCGATGATTTCAGGGAGGGAACCCAAAGGCCAACATTGGCTCGCTTACGGACTTCTTGGGGCACTCGCCTTGGTCGTGTTTGGGAGCATGGCGGGCGAGTTTGCCGGAATTCACGGCTTATTTCGTCAGAACTGGGAATGGTTCGGCGCCCAAGGGTTTGAATACCTCGATCTGGGCCGGTTCTGGCAGGTATTGCTGATTGTAGGGCTATTCTTCTGGGTGGTGATTCTCTATCGCGGATTGCGCGGACACCTTGCGGGCGAGAACAAGGGCAACATGCCGTGGCTCTTCTTTTTCTCGGCGCTCTCGATTCCTGCTTTCTACGCTGTGGGCCTCCTGGCTCGGCCCTCGGTGCATTTCACCACCACCGATTTCTGGCGGTTCTGGGTCGTTCATCTTTGGGTGGAGGATTTTCTGGAACTCTTCACCACCATCATGGTGGCCTACCTCTTCGTGCTGCTCGGCGTGGTGCGCGAACGCGTAGCCCTGACGGTCATCTACCTCGACATCGTGCTCTATTCGGCGGGCGGTGTCATTGGAACCATGCACCACGTCTATTTCTCAGGCGAACCCGCTATCCACATGGCCCTCGGGGCCTTTTTCTCTGCGGCGGAAGTCATACCGCTCACATTTTTGACCGTTGAAGCGTGGCGTTTCCTGCAACTCGGCTCGGTGCAACAAGCGAAGTCGGGCGCTCCCTTTCCCCATTTTTGGGCGGTGATGTTCCTGGTTGCGGTCGGCTTTTGGAACTTCCTGGGCGCAGGCATCTTTGGCTTTTTGATCAACCTGCCCATCGTCTCCTACTACGAGATCGGCACTGCTTTGACGGCAAACCACGCCCACGCTGCCATGATGGGCGTGTATGGCATGCTCTCGGTCGGACTGTCACTCTTTTGCCTGCGTTATATGATCCCCGAAGCGCGGTGGTCGGATCGCGCCGCCAAACTCAGTTTCTGGTCGCTCAACATCGGACTTTTCTGGATGGTCTTTGTCACGCTGTTCCCGCTGGGCATCCTCCAACTCTACACCTCCGTCAACGAAGGATACTTTGAGGCCCGCAGCCTCAAAAATATCACGAGCGGAACCAACGCGCTTCTGGAATGGATGCGGTTACCAGGCGACGTGGTGTTCATCCTGGGGGGCGTAATTCCGATTCTATACCTTTGCTGGCTTGGC
Organism: uncultured Spartobacteria bacterium; assembly: GCA_903928175.1. GTDB lineage: Bacteria > Verrucomicrobiota > Verrucomicrobiia > Chthoniobacterales > Chthoniobacteraceae > UBA695. Next base: position 25,008 of record CAIYQA010000320.1, read on the forward strand.
GTGCGCTACATGAGACCGTACGTCCATGAGGAAGAACCTCGGCCTGCCCTGTTCACAGAAATCAGTGAAGACGAAAAAATGTAACTATCGGGACATGTCGCGTTCGCAACAGGAATCGAATTGTGAAACCTCTCGGCGGAAACTGCGGCTGGCGCTTGTCAACATTTTGCGTGAAGCTCACAAAGCTTCCAAAATATGACAAGCGTTCAAAAGCGATTGCAACGTGAGCGGATTACCATCCAACTCATGATCGGAATTTACTGCCGGGGTCGGCATTTGGAGGTGGAATCCCTCTGCGCTTCCTGTCAGCAACTAGCCGATTACGCGATGCAGCGCGTCGATAGATGCCGGTTCCAGAAAGCCAAACCCACCTGTGCCAAGTGCCCAATCCATTGCTATAATCCGGCCATGCGAGAGCAGGTGCGAGAGGTGATGCGTTATGCAGGGCCGCGAATGATGCTACATCACCCCTTACTCGCCATTTTGCACGCACTGGATGGATGGCGCACCCGTAATCCGCAAGTCATCGCCGCCAGCGTAAAGCCCGCTCACCTTGAGCAACAACGCGATTCCTTCGGGTCAGTAAGCGCCCAGGAAAAATGCCACCTGCAAATAGTCTCGCTCGTTCATAGGTTCAGAATGCCGCAAAAGGCATCGAACCCGTGAGTTAAACGCGGGGCAGAAACCGTTAAAAAACCATTAACACCTTGGGGAAACTCTTCGATTTATTCGGGACATTGCCCTGCCAGATAGGCGAGAGCCGCGAGCGCAGCCTGAATCTTGGTCAGGTTCGCAGTTCCGAGAGCGGCGTTGATCTGGTCAGTGCTCACCTGTTTCCAATGTAATAGGCCACTGGGAACCGAGGCCGGATGTCACTGCCGATGGAGTAGATCGCTACTTTGGATCTACCCCTGGTGAGCAACATCGAGAACTTGTCCTGTTTTCGGCCATAAATCTGGTAGCAAATGGTAGCAGACAAGTCAGAACAACTCACGCCAACTCAGCATAACGTTTTTTTGCAGGCATTGCCGTCTGGCCCTTTATTCATACGGTTTCCAGAGTAAATTTGCCAGAAAATCATTTTCAATCATCTCGGGTTCGAGCCCCGTAGACTCCGCCACTTTGCAAATCTCTGCAAAGTGGCTTCATTACAAGCCTCCAGCCTAATAACAGGCTTCAATAAAGCTGGTGAACTTTCAATTTTCTGTCCAGTTTCGGTTTCAAGCGCGATCTTCGGGATCCAGTCGGGTTGGGGCTTGATTCGGATATTTCGCACATCAATATGCCCCTAGATGACACTCGAGCATAAAAAACCACCGGGGCGAAAAAAATACCAGTCCGCAAAAGCCCTGGATCCAACAAATGATTTCTGGGCGAACATCGATGTCAATACTTTCGGCATATGGGCGAACCATCCGCTACGTACATTGGCGACAAAAGTCGCCACAATACGGTTGCAACAGGACTCCGACAAGACCGGGGGCACAACTAAATCACGCGAATGGTTGCGAATCAAAATCGAGGAATTGAAAAAAGAAATGGGTATCCAAATGACCGAGATGGCTCTGCAGGGTAGGGTTCTTTACGACCAGAGCCAAACCAATACGGGGTGGCTTGTAATCCCACTCGACGGCTCGGGCGGCAGGACTCCACAGCGCGCCAAAACATAAACCAAGTGCGAGAACGTGAATGCGAAGGGAGTGCTGAGGTTCCTTTTTATTCGATGAGTCCATTCTGATGAAGCTGACGATTTTTCGAGAGGCACTCCTGCGGTTTTTCCATTTGCCGCAAGGTGTTATCGGATGCTTCTCTCCCTGTCGAACAGAAGAGCACTCATGATGCCTGATTCGCACATCAGGGAAACTCTGATCCCTGGCTTGTTGCAACGGTTTTCATGTTCTGATGTGATGATCGGGAAAATTGGACGGGGGGACCCATCAACGCATCTCCTCCAATCTCCTTTTAAACAGGGTTCCCAAAATCGGGCATATTGCGATAAGCCACCCGATTTCCAACCGATAGTATTCATCACTTTCTCCCGTCAGCGGAAAAAACGGGGATAACTTGGTGTTCGCTTGCCGTTTATTTTCAGGTCAAAAAGAGTGATCCGAGCACATTGGAAAACTCAACCATCAAAGTGACAAGTAATGGCCCCATGTATGGGCGTGAGGTTGGAGTTCAGAGAGCATGGTCAATTCGCCCATCCCTCGCCGCCCCATCGGTTATATCTTGCTGGGGTCGCCTTGATCTGGCAGGGTCGAACCATCGACATCGGATACGATTGCCATTCTTTTGCGTTAGTTTTTCTTCAACAACGCTCACAGGGGAGAGAGGTCCACGTCGACGAAGATCGTTACTACAAGGAAAACACAGTGAAAATATTATTGCGAGTCTCAAACGAAACGCCTCAGCATTAGGCACCTAATTTACCCACCTAACAGAGTAATCTCTCAACTGTTTCTTGAAAGCCAATGAAGAAGTCGCTATTCCTTACAATCCTGTCGTTGTCAATTTTCGCGGTCGCGTTTCTAGGTGAAGCCGTCATTAGTGTCAGTTTTGAAAGTTCAGATGGTTTGTGGAGCGATTCCACATGTCCGTTGAAAGGACGCGGTTTTCGCATAGTATTAGCCGATTTCGAGAAATACCGCATGATGGCAAATAATCCGAATGTAACTTTGGTCAGAACCACTCGTGCCCCATTCTGGTTCGTTCAGAACAATCCAGAATGGAACGTTCCATACGCACCACCCTCTGGATATGCCAAGCCGCGGTTTTGAGCATTTTGCATAAGTGAATGCAAACGCCTCGCGTCTCGATTTGCCTCAATTTGTCATTTATCTGAGAGACCGAGAAAAAGAATCAAATTTTTGATTTTCGTTGGCGGGAATCGTTGATCTTGGCTCGGTGGAAATCCGGCTGCTTTTTGCTGCCATTCGACGAGTTGGGGAATCTTACCTCCTCAATTTCATCAGGGAAACCCTGCCTTACAATAAGTCCTACGCTGCCGCATCTGGATTATGCCGCGCAGATGGTTGCATCCGCTATGGATGCTGCGGCATCGGCGCAGCATAGTGGCATAATCAGAGGGCTGCCAGGAAGGCGAGCAACTCGTCGTTCGGACGATAGCGGCCTACGGGAATGGCGACGGGCTGGGTTTTGGCCAGAGCTTGTTCCTTTACCTGGATGTCAGCGTGGATGTACATTTGCGTGGTTTCCACGGATTCATGGCCCAACCAAAGCGCAATCACCGTGAGATTCACTCCTTTCTGGATCTGCATGGCTGCGCTATGGCGAAGCACATGTGGGGTAATAACCTCTGGCTTGCCCCATGTCCCCCTCGCAGAACGCTCACCAACAACGTAGCCCACTTGGGAGAGCAACCACGAAAGCGGACTTCAATCAGCTCCAGATGCTCTGCGTGCTTTAGAATGAAAAATGCCGATTGGTGAAAATCCCGGTAGGCGATCCACCGACAATCGCCCGATCTACACTGCTGCTCCTCAAGAAGTCAATCCCACTTGAAAACGCCGTTTGGGTCTTCCTTGACCAGTTCATAACCCATTTGGCGAAATGCCGACAAGCGCTTCCGGTGCATGTGGGACGTGAGGGCATTGTCCGTCTCGACGTAGTCATAAACACGAACTTCGCTCTTTCCCTTACACTGCCGGTGCAACCGTCCCGCATACTGAATGATCCGTCCCTTGAATGAGATCGGCATAGCGAGAAACAACGTATCCAACTCCGCCAAATCAAACCCCTCCCCAAGCAACGACGAGGTCGCCAACAAAATAAATGGTTCGCGCGCAGACGCCCGCCGCTGGAGTTCGCCAAACAAAGCCCCTCTTTGTTTCTTGTTCATGGAACCGTCAATCCTGAAAATTATACCCTCGTCGCCGGGCATGCTTGTTTTCAACATGGCTTCCAAGTGCTGAAGGTGTTCTTTGCGGTCGCTCAAGACGCCACTGAAGCGTTTTTCGAGGGCGGCGCTGACAATGTCTGCCACAATCGCCTTATTGCGTTCGTCCGAGTTTACGATGGCATCCCAGAGGAGGTGAATTGGCAATCGGCTCTCCGCGGGATCCCTGCGTAGCAACAAGTCGCGCACAATCAGTTTTCGCAGAACCGCTGGGTCGCCATCCATCTCGACTTTATGACGGATCGGCCCGCACTGGAGAAAAAGCAGTTTTTGAAGACCGTCCTTGCGAACGGGAGTAGCCGTGAGCCCAAGGATAAACCGCGCCGGAGTCTTCTTGATCACCGCTTCAATGGATGCAGCCGGAACATGATGGCACTCATCAATGACGATATGGCTGTAAGGAGCAAGTAGGGCCTCCGGGAATTCGCATCTTGTCAGCGTTTGTAACATTCCAAGCGTGACGGAGGCAGACGGATCGATCCCTGATTGCCCCAAAACAGAAATGGACGAATCTTCCAATCCCAAGAACGTCTTGATGCGCTCGCGCCACTGTTCAAGCAGCGTTTTTCGGTGAACAAGAACCAGCGTCGATGTACCTCGTTGTGCGATGATCGCACAGGCCATCACGGTCTTTCCAGCCCCGGGCGAAGCCATCAGGACACCCTCGTCATGCTCCATTACTTCCCGGACAGCCTCGCTCTGAATACTGGTCAGTTCCCCCGCGAAAGAAAACTCCACTTTCGACGCCACGGGGCGCTCATCTGATACCTTGAGCTTACCGCCAGCTTTATGAACGAGAGCCTTGAGTTGCGGAAGTGTTCCCCGGGGCAACACAATAACACCTGGCCGGAGCGCTCCGCAGAAAATGAATCTCGGAATGTTATAGGTTGGAAAACGCAACCGCTGCTTTTCGTAAAACACAGGGTTGGCAAGAGTGCCCAATCGTTTGATCGCGGAGATTAGGCAGGCAGGGAGTCCGTCTGCGGCAATTTCAATCTGGGCATTGCGGCGCACTTGAATGGTTCCTGTGAATACCCCCTTTGTCACCGCTGCGGGCAGAATATCCAGCACCCTCTCGTCGAATCTCAAAGCAAAGTTCTCGCGAGGCTCCGTGGATTCGTCCTTCACCGCACCAACGATGGTTTCAACAAGGCGCTCCAAAACATCGGGTGCCACCCTGCGAATTGATGCCAAATAACCCCACTGATCCGAAATCGAACACAATGATTTGTCCAGAAACACGGTATTCCCCTGCTCACGAGTGCCCTTCTGGAGAGGCAGTGCGATCAGGTTGCCAAATCCGCCATCGGGCAATGTGTCCTGATTCGGGAAAAATCGGTCATACGTTGCCAGCTTCATCCCGGAATGAAGAGAAGAAGCTTTTGTCGTGATCAATGTTCCCAATTGACGAGCCAGGGTCGCCGACGTGGGCGCTGTGAAAAAAATCCATCCGTGTGCGCCTTGGCCAGAGCGGGATCGTTCCACGGCGACATCCAGGCCAAAAGATTCTGCGGCTTCCCGATAGGCGGTAACATCTGTCTCCCATCCATCTCCATCGAAATCCGCTGCAAGGAAGATGCAAGTGTTGTCCTCGCGGATCGCATACGTTCCGATGGTTTGCCTGCCCGTGAGATGAGCCAAAACAGCTTCTTCATCAAGAGGAGCGAATCTCTGATTGAAACACTCCGCACATTTCACGCGCGGCTTTTCGCAAATGCCGCGCGCCCATTCATTGAGACAAACAGGCGAATAACCTTTCTTTCCCGATCTTGAGTTTTCCCAGAGCCGGGGAAATACGTTTTCCCTGCAGCGGAAGAGCGACAGAAAAAAAGCGATTTTTTCATCCGGCGTGGCAGGTCCCTCTGGCAACGGTTGATGAACAGCTTCAGGCGCTGGGAGTCTGCGAAGCTCCTCCAGTTCACTCCGAAGCGCCTCCTTCTTAATTTCAATACGCCGGAGTTCTTCCTCAATCTGGGCGATTCGCTGTTGCGGCATTTTTCCCGTTTGACTATTCATCCCGGTGATTTCGTCTCAACGCCTTTTCTCAACAACCCAAACTCAACTTGCCTCAGTGTTATGCTGGCGCACAGTCTGGATGGGAAGAAAGAGCGTTAAGGGGGAGTCTTCCAAGGGTATAAAACTAAATTGAGCATAATAAGCAGCTGCTTGCTCATCCTTGGCATCGACGAATAACCCCACACCTCCGGCAATTTTCTCGGCGCGTTCCACCATTTGAAATGCACAGGAAAGCAGCATGTGCCCAATACCCTCCCGTTGCCTTGCCTGCGAAACCGCCAACCGCCCCAAGCGCATGGCGGGAATTTGTTGCGGAAGTTTTTTGGCCAGCGCAGGCGGCAATATTCCCCCGTCAATCTGGCAGTAAGTCAGGGTGAAATAACCTGCGATGGCTTCCTTCGCGCCTTCCTCTACCAAGACGTAGGTCTTTGCGATTCCCTTTGCTTCGTGTTGCCGGGCAATTTGCCGCAAATACCGATTCAGCGGCTCGACTCCGCAGTCGAATCCAGCGCGATCATGATGATCCGCAAGCGGTTCGAAATTAAACACGAACGTTGGCCTTGAAGAGTGAAGCCGCGCGTTTCAGACGGGCGTTGGGCTTCGGAGGGTTTTCCAGAAGGGAAAAGACCTGTTTGGCCTGGGTTTCAGAGAGCCGGATCAGAGTTTCCCGCTCAACAATCTGCTGCGCCTCCTTGTAGGCGGATTGCACTAAAAATTGATTGAGAGCGGCTCCTTGCAAATCGGCTGCCATTTGGATCACCCGCCGGACTTGCTCAGGAACTCGGGCTACAACGCGGGCGTTTTTGGGATGGATAACCTGCATGGTGCCAATATGGCACCACCACAATGATTGGTCAACCCCTTTGCTGTCTTTCGTATCAGAATGAGGCAAAGCCCCCCATGATACCATCGCGCGTTCCGATTACCGGTTGGTCGGAGTCTACGACCAGGATACCCCAAAGCGGGCTGCAATGCTGCAAAAACGGCACTTTTTCCCGATGCGGCGGCGCGGCGGACGCGAAAATGCGGTTTTTGCGAGGGTGACAGATTTACTCTGGGAGGGTGACACGCATGTTGCTTCAACATGCACCAACTGGTGCCAACTTCCAAAAATGCCGATGGCGATCAGAGCCTTTAACCATGCGGTTTCCAGAGTAAATTCGGCAAAAATTGAAAACTTAATCTTTTGGGTTCGAGCCCCGTAGACTCCGCCATCCGCAAAGCCTGATGGATAAAGGCGCGGATGGCAAAAATGAGGGTTCTAAAAATTTGGGAACATGGCGCGGCTGAGAATTTCCGCTGTCTTATGCCTCGCAAACAATACCTCCCCTGGCCGAGAAAAGTGCGCTCCGGTCATTCCGTCGTCACAGTCTACCGCAACCATTACAAGGGCGCGTGGCGCTATCAACTCCGCTACATGCAAGGTGGGATTGTAGTCCGCGAGGCCTACTCTGATGAAACAGACGCCATTTCCCAGGCTGAGAACAAGGCCGACGAACTCAACGCCGGTGAGAATGGGGCGCTTACGCTGAATCCTGAGCTTGCGGCGATCTACCGGGCGGCCCTTAATGCGTGCGCTTCCGTTGATAAGGGCGTCTCACTGGATGCGGTTTGCCGGGAGTGGGCGGAAATCAAGCGCAGATTGGGGCACGTCGCGCCGATGACCGCCGTGGACGAGTTCCACTGCCTGGCCAGCCGTGGGCGGCTGGGTGGCGAGGATCATTTTCTTGCGCGTTGCCGGGAGTTTGGGGTGATCACCGTCTTGGCCACGCAATCCCTCTCCCTTTTGGCGGGAGCGCTCCGGGACTCAGACAAACTGCACGCCTTGGCCGCGAATTGCCGCACACGTGTCTTCGGCTCCAACACCGACGGCGTGACCAATAACTTGGCCGCCGGGTTTTGCGGAACGAGCAAGGGCACTCCGGTTCAACGGGCGCGGGTTTGGCACGAAAGCAAGGCGTTCCGCCGGGCTGTCAGCGACTCGGACGGCGAGGAGCGATTGCTTGTCGAACCGCACCGGTTCGCGGAACTGCGGACCGGACAATTCTACGTTGCCACACCATCGCGCGGGGTCTATTGGCTTGACCTTAACTTCCGATTGGCGAAGCCGACCGTGAAGGTTCTCCGGCCACCCGCAGAATAGGATTCAAGGTAATCGCGTTGTAAGATGGGCAACCGCGAGGAGGGCGTGATTCAAAGTGGGTGAGTAAAGATTTCAATTCCAGAGATGGGCCCATTGACCGTTGGCGCGTAGGACTCGGAGTTGCGCAACGGCGTCGGCATTTTCGGCAAGCCAGGCCGTTCCGGGTTGCTTGAGACGTGCC
>CAIYQA010000321.1 GCA_903928175.1 uncultured Spartobacteria bacterium
ACAAGAGGCCCAACCTGCTGCTGCACGACCCGGAACGCCTGCTTCGTATTTTAACCAATCCACAGCGTCCGGTACAACTCATCCTTGCAGGCAAGGCACATCCGGCAGACCAGGCGGGGCAAGCCCTGATCAAGGAATGGACCCATTTCATCCGGCGGTCAGAGGTTCGTCCGCATGTCATCTTCCTCAGTGACTATGACATGCATTTGACCGGGCACTTGGTGCAGGGCGTGGATGTATGGGTCAACACGCCACGACGGCCATGGGAGGCGTGTGGAACAAGCGGCATGAAGGTGCTAGTCAACGGAGGTATCAATCTCTCGGAATTGGACGGCTGGTGGGCGGAAGCCTATACCCCTGAAGTGGGGTGGGCGTTAGGAGACGTCCAGGAGCATGACGACGATCCCGCTTGGGATGCGGTAGAAGCCGAAGCGCTTTACGAGCGGCTCGAACAGGAGGTAATCCCGGAGTTTTATACCCGTGACAAACAGGACATTCCCACGGCCTGGGTCGAACGGATGCGAGAAAGCATGTCCCGGTTGACTCCTCGCTTCTCCGCCAGCCGTGCGGTGCGCGAATACACCGAGCAACATTACCTCCCGGCTGCTTCCACCTACCATTTGCGCGTTGCCAATAAAGGCGAAATCGGCAAGCAAATGCTCGATTGGAAGCAGGCGGTAGATAGGAGGTGGGGCTCATTGCGCTTCGGAGCACTGCGGGTCGAAACCAGCGTGGACCACCACATGTTTGAGGTCGAAATCTTTCTGAACGAGCTCGACCCCAATGCAGTGCAAGTCGAGCTTTATGCGAACGGAATCAGCGGGGGCGATCCCGTACGGGAGGGAATGCAGTGCGAGCGACCGTTATCCGGTGCATCCCGTGGCAGTATCTATCACGCCGCAGTGCCCACTGCACGGTCCGCCAGCGACTATACGGCACGAGTGATCCCCCATTGCGAAGGCGTCGCGGTTCCCCTGGAAGCTGCACAAATCCTATGGCAACGATGAAGATGACACCCCAAACAAATGAACCTGAACCAAATCAAAGGAGATCAATATGCCAATTCAATTCGATGAAGAAAACGGCGGGAAGATTCTCGTCATTCACGTCAGCGGGAAGCTGGCAAAAGCAGATTACGAGCACTTTGTGCCGGAGTTCGAGCGACTCGCCCGGCAACACGGGAAATTGAGAGTGCTTTTCGACATGGCTGGCTTTCGTGGCTGGGATGCCTGCGCACTGTGGGAGGACATCAAATTCGACATTAAACACTTCGCCGACATTGAGCGGCTGGCGATGGTTGGGGATAAAAAGTGGCAGCAGGGCATGGCAACGTTCTGCAAGCCGTTCACGAAAGCAACGATCCGATACTTCGTTCACGCCGCCGCCGCTGAGGCTCGAAAATGGCTGGACGAGGCGTAGCAGCTTCGTTCGCAACCGGGAGAAATGAATATGCAAGAGATGATAGACACCGCGATGGCGTTGGTCGCCAATGACAAGGGTCTGCTGGCGATGGATGAAAGTAATCCCACCTGCAACAAGCGGTTTGCCAAGTTGGGGATTCCGCAAATCGCGGGGGCCCGGCGCGCCTATCGGGAGTTGATTGTGACCACGCCCGGTCTCAGTGAGTGTATCAGCGGCGCGATCCTCTACGACGAGACGATCCGCCAGCAGAAGAAAGATGGCACGCCGTTTGTTAAAGCCCTCACCGATGTGGGAATCATCCCCGGCATCAAGGTGGACACCGGGGCAAAAGACATGGCTGGCCTTCCGGGGGAGAAAATAACCGAAGGTCTGGACGAATTGCGCGAGCGCTTGGCTGAATACGCTAAAATGGGGGCTCGTTTTGCCAAGTGGCGAGCGGTGATTACCTTGGGAGATGGCATTCCCACCCGGGGTTGCATCGAGGCAAACGCTGAGGCGTTGGCTCGGTACGCTGCGTTGTGCCAGGAAGCCGGGTTGGTCCCCATCGTTGAACCGGAAGTGCTGATGGACGGCGCGCATACCATGGATCAGTGTTGTGAGGTGACGGAGGAAGTCCTGCGAACCGTATTTAACGAGCTTTATCGACAACGGGTGAAGCTGAGAGGGATGATCCTGAAGCCCAATATGGTGCTACCAGGATTGACCTGCCCCAAGCAAGAATCGGTGGACGAGGTGGCCGATGCCACGGTGAGGTGTCTCTTGCGGGCCGTTCCCGCCGCCGTTCCCGCGATTGCCTTCTTGTCGGGCGGGCAATCCAGTGAATTGGCCTCGGCTCGCTTGAATGCCATGAATGTTAGATTCAAGGCGAAGCTGCCTTGGGCGTTGGCATTTTCGTTTTCCCGCGCCCTTCAGCAACCGGCTTTGGAGATTTGGAAGGGCGATGACGCCAACGTGGCGGCAGCCCAAAAAGCTCTGATTCATCGAGCTAGGTGTAACCGGGCAGCCTGCCGCGGCGAATACAGTCCAGCTATGGAGGAGACGGCGACGTAACCAATGCGCTGGCTCGAACAAAACCGTAGGGTGTAGCCATGGAAAATAAAACCAGTTCATCGAATTTCGGCGTGGTTGTATCGGTGCGCGGCAGTGTAGTGGAAGCAAGGTTTGATGAGCATTTGCCGCCCATCTATTCAGTGCTGCGCGCGGGGGATTCAGGACGCATCGTCATCGAAGTGCTGGCGCAGAGTGACGCGCACTGCGTACGGGGGATTGCATTGACACCTACGCAAGGGCTCGCTCGCGGCATGGTGGTTGAGGACACGGGCGGGCCGCTTAAAGCACCCGTGGGCAAAGCAATTCTCTCGCGCATGTTCGACGTGTTTGGAAACACTATCGACCGCGAGGCAGCATTATCAGATGTCCAATGGCGTTCTGTGCATCGGGCTCCGCCGCCGCTGGCACGACGTTCCACAAAGTCGGAAATCTTCGAAACGGGCATCAAGGTGATCGACGTGCTTGTGCCGCTGGAGCGCGGTGGAAAGGCGGGACTTTTCGGCGGGGCAGGCGTGGGCAAGACCGTGTTGCTCACCGAAATGATCCACAACATGATCGGGCACCACGAGGGTGTAAGCATTTTTTGCGGCATCGGCGAACGCTCTCGCGAAGGCGAGGAGCTTTACCGCGACATGAAGGAAGCCGGGGTATTACCCAACATGGTGATGGTCTTCGGCCAGATGAATGAACCGCCGGGCAGTCGGTTCCGCGTGGGCCACGCCGCGCTGACAATGGCCGAGTATTTTCGGGACGACGAACACCGCAATGTGTTGCTGCTCATCGACAATATCTTTCGGTTTATTCAAGCGGGCTCGGAAGTTTCCGGCTTGATGGGACAGATGCCTTCGCGTCTGGGTTATCAACCCACGATGGGCACCGAGCTATCGGGGTTGGAGGAGCGCATTGCCAACACTGACACCGGTGCTATCACGTCGATCCAGGCGGTCTATGTTCCGGCGGACGATTTCACAGATCCGGCGGCAGTGCATGCGTTCTCGCATATTTCCGCATCCATCGTGCTCTCTCGCAAGCGGGCCGGCGAAGGGCTTTTTCCCGCCATCGACCCCTTGCAATCCAGTTCCAAGATGGCCACGCCGGGCATCGTCGGTGAACGGCATTACGGATTGGCGCAGGAAATCCGACGAACGCTCGCGCAATACGCGGAACTCAAGGATATCATTGCCATGCTCGGATTGGAGCAGCTTTCTCCAGAGGACCGCAGCGTCGTTGCCCGTGCGCGCCGGTTGGAGCGTTTTCTCACCCAACCCTTTTTCACCACCGAGCAATTTACCGGATTTAAAGGAAAGCTAGTCAGTCTCAAGGACGCGCTGGATGGCTGCGAGCGAATCCTTCACGATGAATTCAAGGATTACCCGGAAAGCGCGCTCTACATGATCGGGGCGATTAACGAAGCAAAGGCAAAACCCGAAGCGAAACCTCAACCGAAAGACGAACATGCCGCCGGCGTTCATCCATCTTAAAGTTCTGCTGCCGTTCCAGATTTTCGCCGAGAAAACCGGAGTGTCCCGCATTGTGGCGGAGACGCGCGAGGGCTCGTTCGGACTCTTGCCCCATCGACGGGATTGCGTGGCGGCGCTCGCCCCGGGAATTCTGATCTACGAGACAAAAGCTGACGGGGAAGTTTTTGTGGCCGTGGATGAAGGCGTAATCGTCAAGACGGGCCTGGATGTGCTCGTTTCCGTGCGCCGGGCAGTGGGCGGGACGGATCTCGGTAAATTGCGCGATTTGGTGGAGCAGGAATTTATGACCCTGGACGAGCGGGAGCAAAGCGTGCGTTCAGTCATGGAGAAAGTGGAAACGGGATTTCTGCTGCGCCTCGCAGCCTTTCAACATGAATAACGAGCCCTCCAGGAACCCCAAAAAAAACGAGCCGACCGTCCTTGGGCAGATCGGCGCGAAGGCGGCGCGCAAGCTCAAGGCGCGGCGCAACGCCTGGCATGGCGTTTGGTTCGGCTTGGGCATGATGGGACTGATAGGCTGGTCGGTGGTTGTCCCGACCCTTCTCGGCGCTGCGCTTGGCACCTGGCTGGACAATCACTATCCAAGCGAACACTCGTGGACGCTGGCGTTATTGGTTGCCGGGCTTATAATCGGCTGTTGGAATGCGTGGAAATGGGTCTCCAAGGAGGAAAAGGCAATGCGGGACGAACAGGAGGACAAGCATGAATGAAACGCTGACACTGTGTTTTGTTTGGCTGTCGGGGGGAGCGCTTGGTGCGATTTTTTTCTTCAGCCTTTGGTGGACGGTTCGCAAGGCTACTGCGTCCAAGCAACCCGCGGCTTGGTTCTTCGGGAGCCTGATTTTGCGGATGAGTCTTGCCTTGGCTTGGTTTTACTTTGTCTCCGCTGGCGACTGGAAGCGGCTGCTGCTGTGTCTTCTCGGATTTGTGATGGCTCGTCTAGTCGTTACATGGATCACACGGCCATCGAAAAAAAACAAAAATCACCCGGAACAGGAGGAACGCCATGCGTCTTAGTCCCGACGAGATGATCTTCTGGCAACACGGGTTTCTCAAACTCAACGCTACCATTGTGTTTACATGGGCGCTGATGCTCGTAATGGCCGTTGGCTCAAAACTCGTTACGCGCAAACTTTCCACGGGGCTGGAGCATTCCCACTGGCAGAATCTTCTGGAAATCATCGTTTCCGGCATCGAAAAGCAAATCGAAGATGTCGGGCTTCGCAACCCAAAGAAGTATCTCGGTTTTCTGGGCACGCTTTTCCTCTTTGTGGCCATGGCCAACCTCTGCACGGTCATCCCCTTCTACGAACCGCCGACGGGCTCGCTCTCGACCACCGCAGCCCTCGCGCTTTGTGTATTTGTGGCGGTGCCGTTGTTTGGCATCCTGGACCAGGGCCTAGGTGGCTACCTCAAGTCCTACATTGAGCCGACGGTCATCATGTTGCCTTTTAACATCATTAGTGAACTTTCGCGCACGCTGGCCCTGGCCGTCCGTCTGTTTGGCAATATGATGAGCGGGGTCATGATTATCGGGATTCTGCTGACCATTACGCCCCTCCTGTTTCCTATTGTCATGACGGCCCTCGGTCTGCTTACAGGCATGGTGCAAGCCTACATCTTCAGCATTCTCGCCGCCGTGTACATTGCGGCCGCCACGCGCGATCGAGATCCCAAACCGGAACCAGCGCCTAACACTTAAAACAACCAAATAATCAAAGGAAATACTATGGATAACATGACCCTCATCGCAGTCGCCTCTATCGTCACCTCGGGCATCACGATTGGCTTCGGCTGTATGGGACCGGCGCTTGGTGAAGGGCGGGCGGTCTCGACCGCGCTTACTTCGCTGGCGCAGCAACCCGACGCCTCTGCCACCATCACTCGAACCTTGTTTGTCGGTCTGGCAATGATCGAATCCACGGCCATCTATTGCTTCGTGGTTTCGATGATTCTCATTTTCGCCAACCCGTTCTGGAACCACGCTATCGCCCAAGCGGCAGGAAAGTGAACCTATGCTGATCGACTGGTTTACCGTCGGTGCGCAAGCACTCAACTTCCTCGTCTTGGTGTGGTTGCTGAAACGCTTTCTTTACAAGCCCATCCTCGATGCCATCGAGGCGCGAGAGAAGCGGATTGCTGCGGAACTCGCGGACGCCGCTGCAAAAGAGGGCGAGGCCCAAAAGGAGCGCGACGAGTTTCAGCACAAGAATGAGGAGTTCGACCAGCAGCGTGCTGCACTCTTGGGCAAAGCGACCGACGAGGCGAAAGTTGAACGCCAGCGACTCATCGACGAAGCACGACAGGCAGCCGACGCTTTGGGTGCCAAGCGACAGGAGGCGCTGAGAAACGACGCCCAGGAGCTAAATCAAGCCATCAGTCGCCGGACCCAGCAGGAAGTATTTGCTATTGCGCGAAAAGCGCTGACGGATCTCGCCTCAACGAGCCTGGAAGAACGCCTGGGTGAGGTGTTCACCCGCCGATTGCGCACCATGGACGGCAAAGCGAAAGAATGTCTCGGCGAAGCTCTCAAAACCGCCTCGCAACCCGCCCTTGTGCGCAGCGTGTTTGATCTGCCCGAGGAACAACGCGCGGCGATACAAAATGCGCTCAACGAAACCTTCTCGGCTGAAATCCGCCTCCGCTTCGAGACCGCGCCGGATTTAGTCAGCGGGATCGAACTTTCCACGAATGGCCAAAAAGTGGCTTGGAGCATTGCGGATTACCTTGCGTCGATGGAAAAGGGCGTCAGCGAACTCCTTAAAGAGAAGGCCAGACCGGATGCCACGACCGAGCCTAAACCAGAAGAATCCAAGCCCGAAACCACGAGCCAATGAACGTTGCTCCTGAAAGTTTGCAGAGCGTCTTCGATAGTGCCTTCGCTGGAATAAGCCAAGTGCGGGGAACCTTCACGCCGCAACTGATGCCGCGCGAGGTGGGCACGATCACGAGCGTTACCACAGGTATCGCGAGGGTTTCCGGTCTTCCCAGCGTGGGCTTTGAGGAGTTAATAAAGTTTCCCGGCGGAGTGTTCGGCATCGCGTTCAATGTGGATGAGGACGAAATCGGCGTCGTGCTGCTCGGCGAATACTCGCATTTGCACGCTGGCGACGAGGTCGAGCGCACGGGGCGCGTCATGGATGTGGCCGTGGGCAGTGGTTTGCTGGGGCGCGTCATCGACCCGCTCGGTCGGCCTCTTGATGACAGAGGAACCGTGTCTGCCAGCGAACGCCTGCCCATCGAACGTTCCGCCGCTCCCATCATGGATCGCGCCCCCGTTACCATACCGCTCCAAACCGGCATCAAGGTCATCGACGCGCTCATTCCCAGTGGCCGTGGTCAGCGTGAATTGATTCTGGGAGACCGCCAGACGGGCAAAACCGCCATTGCCATCGACACCATCCTCAACCAGCGGGACCAAAATGTCGTCTGCGTCTATTGTGCCATCGGCCAGCGCGCGTCCGCCGTGGCGAAGGCCGTGGCCAACCTGCGAGAAAAAGGCGCGATGGATTACACCGTGGTCGTTGTCGCCGAGGGCAACGACCCTCCGGGGCTCTCCTACATTGCCCCTTATGCCGCAACGAGCATTGCAGAGCACTTTATGGAGGCGGAGCGGGACGTGTTGATTGTTTATGACGATCTTACGCAGCATGCGCGCGCCTATCGCGAGCTTTCTCTGCTGCTCCGCCGTCCCCCCGGTCGCGAAGCCTTCCCCGGCGACATCTTCTTTATCCATTCGCGGATGCTGGAACGGGCGACGCATCTGCGCCGGGAACTGGGTGGCGGCTCGCTGACCGCTCTGCCCATCATCGAGACCGAAGCACAGAATATTTCCGCCTACATTCCAACGAACCTGATTTCCATCACGGACGGACAAATCTACCTCTCGCCGTCGTTGTTTGAATTGGGCGTGATGCCCGCTGTCGATGTCGGCAAATCGGTTTCGCGCGTCGGGGGCAAGGCTCAGCGCACGGTTTATCGCGCCGTAGCGGGCGATCTCAAGCTCGCCTACGCACAATTCGAGGAACTCGAAACCTTTGCGCGGTTCGGCGCCCGCTTGGACGAAAATACGCGCAAAATCATTGAACACGGACGGCGAATCCGCGCCTGCCTCAAACAGCCGGAATTCGCGCCGGTGTCCGTCCCCGCACAGATTGCCGTCCTGCTGGCCTTGACAGCAGAACTCTTCGACCCGGTGCCGATGGACCAGATGACGGACGCCGAACAGGCCGTGCGTGAAGCAGCGGCGAACATCCCGGCGGAGGTGTGTGGGAGGTTTGAAACTGCGGCTAAATTGAGTGACGAGGATCGCAAAACAGTGATCGAAATCGCTCGCCAGTCACTCGCCCGCTTCCAGCCCAAACCGAAGGCCCCGGAAGCAAGCGAGGAGAAGCCATGAGTGCCACCCTATCGAACCTGAGCCGGAAGATCGAAAGTGCCAAAGATCTCCAATCCGTTGTCGGCACGATGAAAGCCTTAGCTGCATCGAGCATCGGTCAATATGAGAAATCGGTTCGTGCTTTGGGCGATTACTATCGAACCGTGGAACTGGGGTTGGGAGCATGCTTTCGGGGAAGCGGGCCAGCAGCCTTGATGGTGGAACCAAAAGGACAAACCGATACGGGTGCGATCGGCGCCGTCGTTTTCGGTTCCGACCAAGGGCTGGTGGGCCAGTTTAACGAGGTGGTTGCCGAATATGCGATCAAGACCTTCGCATCTCTGCCGGGTAAACCCCAAGTCTGGGCTGTCGGGGAGCGCATTTATGCGCGCTTGGCGGATGCGGGAGTGCCGCTGATGGGACTCTTCACCGTGCCGAATTCCGTCAAGGCCATCACCCCGCTCGTCGGTGAAATTCAAACGAAAAGTGAAGCGCATCGAGCCCACGGTGACTATGCACGTCTTTACATCTTCCATAACCGCCCTCAATCGGGGGCCCTCTACGAGCCGGTCAGCCAGCGGTTATTGCCGCTTGATGCCCAATGGCAACAAGGTCTGGCCGAAGTCCGCTGGCCAACAGGCAACTTGCCGGAGGTCATTCCCGGTGTCATCGGGACTCTTCGCCCTCTCATTCGCGAATATCTTTTCATCTCGCTCTTTCGGGCGTGCGCCGAATCCCTGGCGAGCGAGAACGCAAGCCGCCTGGCGGCAATGGAACGCGCCGAAAGAAACATCGACGAATTGCTGGAGAATCTCCACGGCACATTCCACCGTTTGCGGCAGAGTGGCATCGACGAGGAGCTTTTCGACGTAATCTCGGGCTTCGAGGCGATAGTGGGATCGCGACAGCATCCAGGAGGAACACAGATTAGAAAGTCGCAGCCACCGGAAGGATGACAACGAATTCCAAATACAAAAATATGGACACCGCACCGCATCACAAAATCGAGAGCCTTGCACATCTCGGCCTGGAAAATCTCGGCAACGTCTATTGGGACTTGCCTGCGCCCGCGCTTTACGAGGAGGCCATCCAGCGCCACGAAGGCATGATCAGTCATCTCGGGCCACTTGTCGTGCGCACCGGAAAATACACGGGACGTTTGCCGGAGGATAAGTTCTTCGTACGCGGGCCCTCCAGCCAAAGCAAAATTGGCTGGGGCAAGGTGAATCGACCGATTGATGCGCAGAAGTTTGCGGGCGTCAAAGAGCGCCTCTGCGCCTACCTTCAGAGGAAGGATCTCTTTATCCAGAATTGTTACGCAGGCGCCGATGATCGCTACCGGGTGCCGATTCGCATTATCTCCGAGCATGCGTGGCACGCGTTGTTCGCGCGCAATATGTTCATCCGCGAACTCGATGCAGAGAAGCTTGCCGCCCACATACCAGAGTTCACCGTCATTCACGCGCCGAACTTTCATGCGGAACCAGAAGTGGATGGGACGCGGTCTGAGGCGTTTATCCTGCTGGATTTCGGGCAGAAACTCATTCTCATCGGCGGCACGGCCTACGCAGGGGAGATCAAGAAATCGATCTTCACGGTAATGAATTACCTTCTGCCCCAGCAAAATGTGATGGCCATGCACTCCTCGGCCAACTACGGCGCCGATGAGAACGATGTTGTGGTGTTCTTCGGACTCTCTGGTACCGGCAAAACCACGCTTTCTGCCGATCCTGAACGGACGTTGATTGGCGATGACGAACATGGCTGGAGCGATGACGGCGTCTTCAATTTTGAAGGCGGCTGCTACGCAAAGCTCATCCGGCTTTCGCCGGAGGGCGAGCCGGAAATATATGCGACCACCCGGCAATTCGGCACCGTGCTGGAAAATGTGGTGATCGATCCCCTCACGCGCCATGTGAACCTGGACGATGCCTCGCTCACGGAAAACACGCGCGGCGCCTACCCGATCGCACAAATCCCGAACATGGCGCTCTCGGGCAAAGGCGGCCATCCCAAGAATATCATCATGCTGACCTGCGATGCCTTCGGCGTGCTGCCTCCACTTGCGCGGCTCACGCCTCAGCAGGCGATCTATTACTTCCTGTCGGGATACACCGCGAAGGTCGCTGGCACGGAAGCGGGCGTGACGGAGCCGGAGGCAACATTTAGCGCATGTTTCGGCGCACCGTTCATGGCGCTGCCGCCGCTGACTTATGCACAACTGCTTGGTGAGAAAATCGCGAAGCACAACGTGGCCGTCTGGTTGGTAAATACCGGTTGGAGTGGTGGCCCTTATGGAACCGGCCAGCGGATCAAACTCTCGGTTACCCGAGCGATGGTGAAGGCCGTGTTATCCGGCGCGATGAAGGATTCGCCCATGAATGCCGACCCTATCTTTGGCATTAGCGTTCCGGTCTCCTGCCCAGGCGTGCCATCGGAGATCCTCGATCCCCGGAAGACATGGGAGGATCCGGCAGCCTATGATCAGAAGGCGCGTGAACTGGCCGGAATGTTCGAGCGCAATTTCAATGAGAACGCCAGTGATGCTCCCAACGAGGTGCAGGAGGCCGGGCCGCGGCATGTGTGAATGCCAGGAAACATCCAAAGGACGAGCAACCAGACATAAAATCATGAATACAAAAATTACCGCCGTTCACGCACAGGAGATTCTCGATTCTCGCGGCAATCCCACCGTGATGGTAAAAGTTGAGCTTGGCTGCGGTATTTCCGCAACCGCATGCGTCCCATCCGGTGCATCCACGGGCACCCGAGAAGCCGTGGAACTACGTGATGGAAATGCGCAGCGCTACGGAGGAATGGGGGTGCTCAAGGCAGTGGCGAACGTCAACGATATCATTGCGCCGGTCATCAAGGGCAAATCCCCGCATGATCAGCAGGACCTTGACGCATTGATGTGCAATCTGGACGGCACGCAGACAAAGTCAAAGCTCGGGGCGAATGCGATCCTTGGCGTTTCAATGGCCCTGTGCCGTGCGGCGGCAGCGGCTTCGGGCCTTCCGCTCTATGTACATATCCGAAAGCTTCATGGGGGGAAGGATGGCGCACCCTTCGTTATTCCGACACCAATGATGAACGTCCTCAATGGGGGCATGCACTCAACGAACAACGTGGACTTCCAGGAGTTCATGATCTTCCCCATCGGCGCACCGAAGTTTGCCGAGGCGCTGCGCTATGGCGCGGAGACTTTTCACACATTGAAGAGACTGCTGCAAAAGCGAGGGCTCGTTACCGCCGTGGGCGATGAGGGTGGGTTTGCGCCCAGCCTGGCTTCGAACGAAGAAGCGGTGGAACTGATCGTCGAAGCAATCAAGACGGCGGGGTACGAGCCTCGAACGGAAATCGCGATTGCCCTCGATCCGGCCTCCAGCGAGTTTTACGAAAAAGGCGGCTACGTCTTCATAAAATCGGATCATTCGCGCAAGTCCTCCGCTGAAATGATCGCACTTTACACGGAGTGGAGCAAGAAGTACCCAATCGTATCTATCGAAGACGGTATGGCCGAGGAAGACAGCGAGGGCTGGAAGGCACTTACAAAGGCACTGGGCGACAATCTGCAACTGGTTGGCGACGATAACTTTGTAACCAATCCCAGAATTTTTGCTGAAGGTATCCGCGATGGCATCGCCAATGCCATCCTCATCAAGCTCAATCAAATCGGAACGGTGACCGAGACATTGGAAACAGTGGCGATGGCGCAGAAGGCGGGATATGGAGCGGTAATCTCCCATCGTTCCGGCGAAACCGAAGATACCTTCATTGCTGACCTTGCCGTGGGCACCAGTGCGGGTCAAATCAAGACAGGCTCTCTCTGTCGCAGTGAGCGCATCGCTAAATACAACCGGCTCCTGGTCATCGAGCGCGAACTGGGCGAGATGGCCGCATTCTCAAACAAGTTCGTGAAGTAGCGGCCGGTTTGCTGCAGCGCGCACTGCCTCTCGGAGGCTGGGCGATAGGCTGTTAATTGCATTTTATTTTTTCTTAAAAACAAACACAACCAGATATAATATGAAAAAAATTGGCATCAATGGCTTCGGTCGAGTCGGCCGCAATGTTCTCCGCGCAATGTCTCCCGAGCAGCTCTCCTGCGTTGTGGCGATCAACGATCTTACAGACACCAAAACCCTGGCCCATCTTTTAAAGTGGGACTCCGTCCACGGCCGCTTCAAGGGGGAGATCGGTTACGATCAGGAGAATATCATCGTCAACGGCCAAAGTATTCGCATCCTCAAGGAGCGCGATCCGGAAAAGCTGCCTTGGAGTTCCTTCGGCGCCGTGGTCATTCTCGAATCCACTGGGCTATTCACCGCCCGCGACAAGGCCGAGTTGCACATCAGCAAGGGCGGTGCGAAAAAGGTGCTGATTTCCGCTCCCGCAAAGGATCCCGATGTAACCCTCTGCATGGGCGTAAACGACGAAATATACGACCCTGCAAAGCACCATATCGTATCCAACGCGAGCTGCACCACCAACTGTCTCGCACCGATGGTCAAAGTCCTCAATGACGCCTTTGGCGTTGAATCCGGCTTTATGAGTACGATCCACTCCTATACCAACGATCAGCGAATCCTTGACCTTCCGCATAAGGATCTGCGCCGCGCCCGGGCCGCGGCCGTGAACACTATCCCCACCTCGACCGGCGCGGCGAAGGCCATCGGCGAGGTCATCCCATCGCTCAAAGGCAAGCTGAGCGGCGGTGCATTCCGGGTGCCAACGCCGGACGGTTCACTCGTTGATTTTACCGCGAATTTGACCAAGCCAACAACCGAGCAGGCGGTGAACGATGCGTTCAAGGCGGCGACGATCGTCGGATCACTGGTCGGCGTGTTGGAATACTCCGATGAACCGCTGGTGACAAAAGACATCGTTGGGAATCCGCATTCGTGTGTCTTTGATAGCGAACTGACGCTGATTCTCGGCGACAAGTTTATCAAGGTCGTCGGTTGGTATGACAACGAATGGGGCTACAGCAATCGCTGCGTCCAGATGCTCGAAATGCTCGGAAAATAACGAAGGGCTTCACACTTTGAAACTATCTGTAAGGGACCTGGATATCTCCGGGAAACGGGTGCTCGTGCGTGTTGATTTCAATGTGCCGACCGAGGAAAAGGACGGGCACATTTTCATCACGGACGACACGCGCATTCGCGATTCGCTGCCGACCATCGAGTTGCTGCGCCAGAGAGGTGCAAAGGTTATCCTGATGTCCCACTTGGGGCGCCCCGAGGGCCACCCGGTCGCCAAGTATTCACTGCGCCCAATCGCGCGTCATCTGCAAACTCTTATCAAGCATCCCGTGGCCTTTAGCCCGGAGTCAATCGGGGCGGTGCCGCGAGAGATCATCGCAAAGATGCGACCGGGCGATGTCTGCCTCCTGGAAAACCTTCGCTTCCACCGGGAAGAAGAAGAAAATAATGACGGCTTCGCCCGGCAGTTGGCACAGTTGGGTGACACCTATGTCAACGATGCCTTTGGCACTGCCCACCGTGCCCATGCTTCCACCGTAGGCATCGCCAAATTCCTTCCGCAGGCTGCCATGGGCCTGCTCATGGAAAGAGAGCTGAAATATCTCGTCGGCGAACTTGCAAAACCGGAACGCCCCTTCCTGGTGGTCATCGGCGGTTCAAAGGTTTCATCGAAAATAACCGTGATTAAATCGTTGATTGAGAAGGCCGATACGATTCTCATCGGCGGGGCGATGGCTTACACCTTCTTTCTCGCCTGGGGAATCAAGGTTGGCAAGAGTCTCGTCGAACCCGACAAAGTTCCCCTCGCCAAGGGAATTCTCGATCTTGCCAAAGCCAGGGGAGTCAAGTTTCTCCTGCCTCTCGATACCCTTGAAGCCGTTGCCATTCAACCCGGTACCGCCTCCCGGAACACCCAGCCCCTGAGCCACGAGAACGGCATCACCGACGGATGGGAAGGCGTCGACATTGGAGTCATGACCATCAAATGCTTCGAAAAGGAGATCGCATTGGCAAAGACTATATTCTGGAATGGCCCCGTAGGGGTCTTCGAGATTCCTGAATTCTCCAACGGCACACGCGCTATTGCCGCTGCCATCGCAAAATCGGGTGCCAAGTCCATCGTCGGCGGTGGCGATACTGTGACTGCGGTCAAGCAGTTCGGTCTTGCCGACAAGATGACCTTTCTCTCCACCGGTGGAGGCGCCTCACTGGAACTACTGAAAGGTCGTGAGTTGCCCGGCGTCGCCGCATTGTCGGATAAATAGACCCATTCAGTCGGTTATCGATTGTGGTGTTGTTTGGGAGGGCAACGTCAATGTGGCAGCTCTTAAAGCTGAGATGCTTGGTTTGCCACAGCATGGATTTGCTTTTGAATGGACGCGGCATCGCCGAGGTAATAATGGCGAATGGGGTGGAGGTCCTCGTCCAGTTCGTAAACAAGGGGGATTCCAGTAGGAATGTTCAGATCTAGGATATCGGCGTCAGATACGCCTTCGAGATATTTGACCAGTGCTCGCAGGCTGTTCCCGTGGCTCGCAATCAGGACGTGCTGCCCGGACCGCACAGCCGGTGCGATGCGATCATGCCAACATGGGAGGGATCGTGCCTCGGTATCCTTCAAGCTTTCCGTCGCGGGCAGTTGGTTCGGGCTGAGCTGCTTGTAGCGCGGATCGTGGCACGGATGCCGTGGGTCCTGCTCATCGAGAGCGGGCGGACGGACATCGTAGCTCCTGCGCCACATCTTGACCTGAGTCTCGCCATACTGTCTAGCCGTCTCGGCCTTGTTCAAGCCTTGCAAAGCGCCGTAATGCCGTTCGTTCAATCGCCAATCTCGATGAACGGGAATCCACATCAGATCCATTTCGTCGAGCACGATCCACAGAGTCCGAATGGCCCGCTTCAACACGGAAGTAAATGCGACGTCGAATGAAAATCCGTGTTCCTTCAAGATACGCCCCGCGTCCCGTGCCTGCTCTCTGCCGTGTTCGCTCAAATCGACATCTGTCCAACCGCTGAAGAGGTTCTCCTTATTCCACACGCTTTCCCCGTGTCGCAAGAGGACCATCTTCCGCAGGTTGTCTTTCATCAATGTGTCTATCGGTTTCCAAATTCTGCCATTTCATCGTCGTTCGAGTCATGAGGAGCCGCATTTTGCCACAGGAATCCGCGCCTTTGATCGGGTATATTCAAACCCATCTGCTCCGGCGCGGATCCAAGGTGGTGGAAAAATCCGGTTAGCGGTGGCGGTATTCCCTCCGACTGCCATGGGAGTTGACATTATATCCATCATTCCCAAATCCGATTCCAAAGAAATGGTGGGTGCCATAATAGGCGCGATGGGAATCGCCGGTGATGATTACAGTGCCATTGTCATACGGTCCGTAGGGTCCGTAATAAGGCCCCGTATAAGGACCGTTATAGTAAAAAGCGACGCCTCCATAACAAGTTCCGACGCTTCCTACCATGAGCAGCGCCGCCATAGCGACTCCCGCGAGTGTAAATTTTCGTTTCATGTTTATATTGTGCGACAAACAATCCCCATTGGAGGACTGTAAGACGGCATTATTAGTCGGTGATGTGAAATCTGTTTTCCTTCTCAAGTTCCTTTTTGCGTTCTGGGGAAAGCCCCTTATACAAAACGCGGATGGTGTAGCCGCCAACCAGATTCCCCTTGTCCACATAAGCCCAATCCGAGATTTCATTCGGATTCACTGAGACACGGTCGCCGATTTTCAGACCCTTGATCTTGTCTGGTTGGTTGTCCACCATGCCGTGAAATCGGTTGCCGCTGAAAGTGACGCGGGAAAGCCAGATGTGTTCCACTTCTGTCCCCTGCACAAAGGTCTTTTTAACCTCAAAGGCTCGTTGTGTGGGAGATGGATGCTCGAGCGCAGCTATGAAGGCGCCCACTGTTTGTCGGGCTGTGTGGACCGCATTATGCATCGCCGGGTCTTTATCCTGGATGCGAAAGCATTCTGGATTCTTGCCATGCCGAATCGACTCCCGCGCTACAGGGTGATCCATTCGATGGGTTACGCAGCCTCCAGCCAGCAAGAGCGGCACGATAAAAATAAGTTTTAGTTTTTGGTTCATATCTTGTTTTTCATTTCCCGGTGATCATGCACAGAAAGCCGGGGTGGCACTATGGGGTGTTCACCCCATTCTCAAGCTCGGAATCTTTTTTTTCAGCGGCCAGTTTAAAATCGATCATTAAAGAATCCAGGTAGGGTTATACCCCATAGCCGAAGGCCAACTCATCCCGTATTTTTTCCAAAAGGGGATGCTGCATACGTCGCCATTAGTTCTGATTTGCAATGATCGAATATAGGAACGAAATCAATGGGATAGACTGCTTATCCGTTACCAACCAGTCAATCAATACATGATCCAGGGTGCAATTAAAAGTGGTGTAATGCGGAGACTTTGCATTCAGCGCCAACGGCGCGACCCCATTTGTGCGAGCCGAGGATCCTTTACACTTTAGACCGGGCGGATGGTTTACACTTTTTGCCCCAGTTCTTCGGTAAATGAAAGCCCAATTCCGTGCGCGCAACTCGGCAAGCGCAAC
>CAIYQA010000322.1 GCA_903928175.1 uncultured Spartobacteria bacterium
CCCAGGAACTACTGCGGCTCGACGCCGGCCGCCTTCACCATCTCGGCTGTGACGCTGACGTTGGCGCGGATCGCGGCGGCAAATTCGGCAGGCGTGTCGGCGACCAGATCGAGGCCAAAGGCGCTGATGTATTTCTTGGCGAAGTCAGGCCGCTTTACAATTCCTGTCACATCGTGGTTGATGCGCTCGACAATCTGCGCGCTGGTCCCCCCGGGAGCAAAGAGTCCGAACCAGATCACATATTTGGCATAGGGGAAGCCCGATTCCGCCATGGTCGGGACCTCGGGAAAGAGGCTCGATCGCTCCGAACCGGTGATTGCCAGTGCCTTCAGCCTGCCGGCTTTAACCATGGCACCTGCCGCCGCCGGGCTCGCCACCGTGACCTGTACCTCGCCGCTCATCACGGCGGCCATGTCCGGTGTGACGCCACCCTTGTAGGGAACATGGAGGAATTGCACGCCTTCATGCTTGCCTATGGTCTCTAGAATCAGGTTCGACTGGGTGCCGATGCCCGCAGAAGCGTAAGCGATCCTGCCAGGCGTGCTGCGGGCCACTTCCACCAGTTCGCGCAGATTGTTTGCCGGAAACGTCGGGCTGGTGATCACGAACAACCCGCCCCGTGCGATCATCGTGATCGGCATCAGGCTCTTGTCCGGGTCGTAGGGCAGCGTCTTATAAACGAAGCGGTTGTTGACCACGGTGGGATCGATGGTCAGGAGCAACCTGTAGCCGTCCGGGGGCGAATTGACCACCTTGTTGGTGCCGATGATGGAACCGGCGCCGCTGAGGTTTTCGACCACCACCGACTGCCCCCAGAGCTTGCCGAGTTCGATCGCCAGCGCCCGTGCGATCACATCGGTGCTGCCGCCGACCGGGTAAGGCACGACGATGAATACCGTTTTCGACGGGAACACTTGTGCCAGTGCGGGAACAACAGATAGCGTGCACAACATTGCGGACAACAGCGAGACGATCAGGAAACGGCGTACCATCATTCCTCCCCCTTCAGTTTTATGAGTGTTGTTCTAATGTGCCTAGTGAATGTTTAGATCCGTGGTCACATTAGTCCATTTGGCGAGATTGGTCCGAAAAAAAGTGTTGAACTCCGCCGGCGTCATTCCCGAACCGTCTGTGTCGTACCCGAGTGAGGATAGCCTTTCCTTGACGCTATCGGACTTAAGGACGATAGCCAACTCGCCATAGAGTTTGTCGATAATCGCGCGAGGCGTTGCGGCCGGGGCGAAGAGAGCTAGCCAGACGCCTCCCTCGAAATCCAGTTCGGCAGCTTCCTTCACCGTGGGTACATTCGGGAGGTGGCTCGCTCTTTTCGTGGCAGTGACTGCCAGGGGGCGTAGTTTCCCCGCTCGGAGTTGTGCCAGGGCCGGGCCGATAGACACCACGACCAGCGGAACCTCTCCGGACACGGCGGCCATGATCGATGGACCGCTGCCTTTATAGGGAATGTGCACGATGTCTACGTCGGCCAGCTTCTTGAACAACTCTGCGCCCACATACATCGGCGGCGCCCCTTCGCCATAGGATAGCTTCCCCGGTTGATTCTTGGCCATGGCGATCAACTCCTTGAGCGAGGTGACCGGAAGTTCCGGATTGACGGCCAAGACCAGCGGATCCGTAGCGAACAAGGTGATGGGAAGGAAGTCCTTGGCCGGATCGTAAGGGAGGCGGTCGCCAGGATTGCTACTCATCAGCCCCGGGCCATTGACAAGAAGAGTATAGCCATCGGGAGCCGATTTCGCCACGAAATCCGCAGCGATAATCGAGTTGGCTCCGGCCTTGTTGATGACGATTACCGGATGACCGAAGCGCTCCGTCATTTTCTGCGCGACGATACGCGTGAGCGTGTCCGTTGATCCGCCAGGGGGATATCCGACGACGAATTTTATCGGTTTGTTCGGGTAGCTTTGCGCAACCGTCTCTATGGATGTACCCGTCAGAATGAAGGCCAGGAACAGACTCATGACGGGCGATGTTATTTTCATTTCTTGCCTCCTCTACGACCAAGGCTAGGGTGTGTTCTCAATTAGTCGGCGCGATGCGTTGTGGTCAAATACGGATGGCCGCGCGAAGCGAGGCGAGGGCAATGGTCATTCCATTGACGAGCCGAGGGACAAAGC
>CAIYQA010000323.1 GCA_903928175.1 uncultured Spartobacteria bacterium
CGCCGCCAAACCTGCCGCCAGGGGAAGAGTTTGTTATTGATAGCCTCCTCGCTTAACTGTTCATCGGTCAACATTTCGATATCGCCAAATATGCCGCCCACCGCATCGGGGTCAACTTTAACGTGAATATAGTGTTTTTCGAGTGTGGCGAGCAGGTCACCGCTCCATGCCGAAATCGAAGCCAAGGCAACCCCCTGTCGGGCTAACAATGAAATGTAGGTGTGCCGCATCGTGTGCGGGGTGCAACGCTCGACACGCGACGCGGCGATGTATTCCGTAAACGGACGGCGAGGATCCCAGCGATACCGAACCCCGCTCGCTTCGGGGTGGAGACAAAAGGAGCGGTCTTTATCAAGTAGTTGAGTCCCCGACAGCCACGCCCCAAAGGTCGGCGGAATCGGGATTTTGCGACGCTTGCCGCTCTTCGGGGTCCATCCGTTGTCCTCTGCCGGAATGGTAAGGGTGCGTCCCCGCAGGTCGAACCAAGACGGGCGAGCCATTACGATTTCGTCTTTCCGCAGTCCGCACATAAACCCGCAAAAAAGGAAGAATCGAATATCCTCACGGGGACATTCGGCAATCAGCATTTTGACATCCTCAGGCTCAATCACGATATCCCGCTCGTTTAACTCCCTGTCATACTCCACCTCCAACAGCGGGATACTGCACCACCGCAAAAAAGCCGTGGATTTTGCGACATAGCCCCGAAGCGTTGCCTCCGCATACTCGTTTTGCGAGCCGTCGTAATATCGTTGAGGCATATCGGGAACCACTTCCGAAACGGCTGAGAGATTGAAAAATGAGCGGAACGATTCGACGGCGTGCTTCACAGTCGTCACGGTTTTCGGCGAGAAGTCCGGCTTTTTTCCCGCAATCTTGGCGGCAATGTATCGGTCAAAATCAACCTTCCATCCCGTTTTCAGTTTTTTGGTCTTTTTCCCCCGGAGATCTGCGGCGATTCGCACGGCATCGGCATAGTCGGAGGTGCCGAGAGAACGCCGCACTTGCTGTTTTTCGACGGAATAGCGGAGCCACAGCATACCCGTTTGAGTATCTCCGCGGCGGTATATGCCGGGGGCTTCGGAATTGATGACAGGGCGAGCCATGCCCCTGTGCTAAACCCACTGTGCTAAATCGTCAAACCCTTTTCAGGGGCTGGACTGTGTTAAATGGTGCGCGGTGCAGGTTTCGAACCTGCGACCCCTACCGTGTCAAGGTAATGCTCTACCACTGAGCTAACCGCGCTTTCCTGCATTCCCCATTACACAACCGGCGCTGCCGTTGCGTTGCGGGACGGAAAAGCTCTTTGAAATGCGTCGGTTTTGCAAGTGGAAAAATACATCGCCTCCGGCAAACCTCTCCTGCCCCACTCTTGTCGGTTCATTTTCCCGCCTGCGGCGTGCCGGTTACGGGGCGGGCTTGTCCAGCGTGCGCTCGCCGGTCATGAACTCTTCCACGTTGCCGCCCACGTGCCGCATGGAGCGGCCCACGGAATCCGAGAACCGGACGAGGCGGCCTTTGAGTCCGCCCCCGGCCGCCCAGCTTCCCTTGGTGGTTTTGCCCGAGAAGGTCTTGGCCACGACCGCGCCGGTATCCGCCGCGATGCTTACGCTCCCGAGGCTGTGTTGTTGCGGGTCGAGCAGTTGCAGCACCCAAACGGGAGCGCTGCCGTTATCATCGCAGCGCAGCAGGTAGTCCACCCCGAAGAAACCGACTTTCGCGTTGCGGGCCTCCTCCTCAGCCACGGCGAATGCGCCTTCGGAATCGAGATTGAGCCGGGTGAAGTTGAGGACAATCCCCTCCCCTTGCCCGATATAAGCTTTGACGGGTGTGCGCTCGCTGACGACGCGCCCCTTGGAAATCTCGATTTCCCGCACGCCTCCGCGCGCCAGAGGGTCGTTGAGCAATACCGTCCACACGGTCGGTTGGGGCGCGCCGTTGCGGCCCTTTACTTCGATCACGTGGTTGAGCAGTTCCTTGGACCGCTCCGCCCCGACCGTGCGCAAGGCCTGGTAGGCGGTTTCCCCTGCCGAAGCCGCCAAAGGCAGGAGCAAAGCGGCGATCAATCCCATTTTCATAAGAGGAATCATGCGCTCAAAGCTGTGGATTTTCCAGTCGATTCTTCACCCCGTTTGCCTCTAGGATGAGCGTTTATTCAAGATGACCAGACTTCCCAAACTGCTTGTCCCCGGGAACCCAGGCAGACGCCCCGCCGCGAACAAGCGATTCCCTAGATAGCCGCATGCTCTTTGAATTTTCCAGCCAACCGGAAAATCTCGCCGCCGTGCGGGCGTTCGTCCGCCAGTTTTTGAAAACCGAGGGGATGGCGGAAAAGGAAGGCGAGGCGCTGGTGCTGGGAGTCGATGAGGCGTGCTCCAATATTATCCGGCACGCCTACGGGTTGGGTTCCCCGCGTCCCATCGCCCTTTCCTGTGAACGCCAGGACGACGCTCTTTGTTTCCGGCTGCGCGATTTCGGCGCGCCGGTCGATCCTGCGCAATTCAACCGGCGACCTTTCGAGCAAGTCGAACCCGGCGGTCTCGGGCTGCATCTCATCGACCGTATTTTCGATGAGGTTACGTACCGCCCGCAACCGCTCGGGACCGAACTCGTGCTGGTCAAACGCATCAGCTAAGGGCTTTTATCGGGCGTCGGCAGATCACGCTGGTGCCGCCCTTTTCGTTCCTGAGAATCTCCAGGCTGGCTCCGATGATGCGGGCGCGATATTGCATGGTGTGCATCCCCATACCGCCGCCGCCCGCGGCACGTTTTTGCAGGTCGGGCGGACCCACGCCATCATCGTTGACAGAGAGCTCAAGCGCCTGCGCGTCTGCCTCCAGGCGGATCACCACCTGTGTCCCCTCGCTGTGTTTGACGGCGTTGTGCAGCGCCTCTTGGGCGATGCGGTAGAGGTGCGTTGCTATTTCGGAATCGTCCATATGCACTGCGGAGGTGCATTCAAAAGAACACGGCACCCGAAAGAGTTCTTCGGTATGGGCCGCCAAGGTTTCCAGCCCCGCCATGAGCCCGCCTTCGGCAAGGTTCAAGGGGGAAAGCCCCTTGGCCAGAATCCGTGCATGCTCCACGGCGTTGCGAATCATTTGGGTCACCTGCTTTGCATCGTCGGCTTGTCGGATGCCCATCTCCGCCAAATTTGTGTGAAGCAGATTGCCGAGCATCGCAATTGCGACAAGATGCTGGCAAAGGTCGTCGTGCAAATCCTGCCCGATCCGGTGCTTCTCAAAATCGGCGATTTCCAGCACTTCCCGCTCCAGCCTGCGGCGCTCAGAGATGTCGCGCACAATCGCGGCGATCCCGGTG
This sequence comes from uncultured Spartobacteria bacterium, assembly GCA_903928175.1. Taxonomy (GTDB): domain Bacteria; phylum Verrucomicrobiota; class Verrucomicrobiia; order Chthoniobacterales; family Chthoniobacteraceae; genus UBA695. Next base: position 3,322 of record CAIYQA010000323.1, read on the forward strand.
ATGCGCCGCTCCGTGTCTTGGATCGGCGAGAGCGTCAGCGAAACTTCGATGCGCTTGCCGCCGCGCCCAAGGCGCACTGTTTCACAGTCGCGGATGGCTTTGCCCCTGCGGACATCAACGGAAAACTCGTCGCACTCCTGGCGGCGATCCTCCGGGGTGAGCTTTTTAAAGGGGACTCCCAGCATCTCCGCCTCGGAGTATCCGAAGATACGCTCGGCGGCGGGGTTCCAA
>CAIYQA010000324.1 GCA_903928175.1 uncultured Spartobacteria bacterium
AACCTTGCTCCCACGCGTTATGTTTGGAAGGCAAAGGGCGCGGAAATTCTCGCGAAGATCAAGCGCGCCCGCCAGAAAATGGAAGCGGAAAACGCCGAAACCTTATGATCCCTTATTTGTGAAACACTACACTAGTGGCGCGTCACAGGATGGTCGATGGGGAGAAGATCGAGATCATCGACGAAAACGCCTTTAACGAGCAAACTAAGGCGCTCACGGCCTATGTGAAACTCATGGAGCGACAGGCAAAACTCCTAGGCCTCGACCTCGCGGGAAACGAAGGAGAGAAGGACAAGCAGCAGAGCCCGCAGGAAATCTATCTTTTCGTCTCCCAGATGCTCCAGCGAGACCAGTTGCAGCAGGGACAGGAGATCACCCGTTTCGGAAATCTTGAGCTGTGTCTGGACAGCGGGAGAGACGAACAGGATGACTCTCTGGAATAAAATCGGGCTCCAATAACCCGGGTTTATTCTGGCCGGGAATTTCTCCTTCGTTTCAAACGAGGGAGTGAGTTCCAGAAATCCATCGGCACGGCGTCCTTCGTTTCAAACGAACGGCAACGGCCTCCTTGTCGGCACTGCTCCGGTATGATTTGGCTGGTCCGTTGACCTCTAATCCGCAAAGAAGCTCCGCACATCCGGCGTCTTGGGCAACAAAAGCTCATCCAGAGTCACCCCGAGGGTTTGGGTAATGGCGATCAACTCGTAGTCGGTGACGCACCTACGGCGTAGTTCGATTTTGGTCAAAACCGTCCGCTCAATGTCCCAGCCTTTTAGCTGAAGCTTGCGAACCATGTCGGCCTGAGACCAGCCTTTTGCCTCCCGAATCTGGCGTATTCGGGAGCCAAGGATATTACGGACGGGTCTGGAACGATTCTTCGGCATTGTGCCACGGATGGCACTTGACTTTAGATGTTCCGCTTGGTTTGATGGGTGCCACTGGTGGCACATTGCATTCAACCAAAATCTTCTTCCATGAAATCCTCGATTTTAGGGTTTTCCGTTAACGATCAGAATATGAGCGGCAAAAGAAGTAAGGAGAAAAAAACAGATGCCGGGCTCCAGCAGCTTACCTGCGATGCAAGGATCAGACTCGATAATAACGTGGCAGGATCACCCAGACCAATCAAGAGCGCGGAAACATTATGAAAGACTTGAAATTCAGTAAAATGATCAGTAAAGCGGCTAATTTCATTTTTTGTGGGTTTCTTTGCGCCTGCGCCTTGACTCCCGAAGCGAAACTTGCGCGCGCATACAAACGGGTTTCTAAAGCTCCGTTTTCACAGTGGCCCGCAATATACGTTCAGCTCGAAAAAGAGGGTTATATTACTCCAGCGACTCGCGAAAACTGGCAGAAGGTTTGGGAAAAATACCAAAAAAAATTAGAAGAAACTCGCATTGCGGATGCAAAGGCACAGGAAGCTGCGCGTATTGCCGCAGAAAAGGCCTATCAAAAGGCTCAAGAGGAGCGCCGCAGATGGTGGAACTCGCTAACCCCGGGGCAGCAAATGCAGTATGAAATGCAGCAGCAACAGATGGCCTTCCAAGCCCAGCAGCAGAGGGAGCAGATGATCTCACAAGCTTACCAGCTACAGCAAGCCAACATGCAAGCGACATTTCAAAACCTTCAACAGGGGATTCAGCAGCAGCAAAATATCGACGCCTACAACAGGCGAACTCAGGTTTTGAGCCAGCCAGTTAATGTTCAGCATTCAGGATATATTGACCATACCATCAACGTTTACAATCACTGATAAGCTCTCCAACCATGAGCACACCAACACCCTCGGAAGAGGGAAACTCCTCGCCACCTTCGCTTCCCGCGACGGATGGCTCAAAACATACGGGGATGTCCTTGCGCGAGCGCTTGGACGCGATGGGGACCAAGAACGGAAATCTGACGGGGCCGAAAGCGGTCATCTTGCCCGGGTCCGGAGGCTTGCCAGCGAAGCACCGATCAGACTCGATGATTACGGGGTTCAGGATCGGGGATTTTCAGTGGTGCGAACCGGATTATCGGCAGATTCACCTTTGGGCGGAGGCGTTGAGCATCAAGCCGGAGGAGGTGATTCGACGGTTGTTGGAGGAGCGCAATTTAATTCGAGGAGAGGGGGACCCTCAGGTGGGTAAAATTTCGACTGAGAAGAAGACAGCTTTCGTTGGTGGAAGAATGCGGTGTATCAACTGGGATTTCGATATTCTCGCTCTGGCCGAATTTCAGTGGGTCGAAGGATTGGTGATCGAGCATCTTACGGTTTCATCCAAGAAAAATGCAACTATTCCGGCAAACGTGGGTGCAATTGGAAGTGCTGGCTGGTAAAAGTCGGAAAGTATTAGAAACTTTGATGTGTACTTTTGTACAGGAATGCTTAAATAAGAGTGTTCATGAAAGAACACCGACCCAGCGTCG